>CAXTOC010000009.1:0-27093 GCA_964245725.1 uncultured Acetobacteraceae bacterium
GCCCAGCCCAGCCCCAGCAGCGGCAGCGCCCGCAGCAGGCGGCGCAGGCCGGTGCCGAGCCGGTGAGCGACCGCCTCGGATGACCGGGCCGGCGCCAGCGTCACCCAGTGCAGCGGGGTGGTCCCGGTGGCGAGGCTAGTCTTGTAGCGATCGGCGCCGGCGAGGAAGTCGTAGGTCTGCATCCCCTCGGCGAGGTAGCGCTCGATCGCGAGCTGGTGGCAGGTCATGCCGGGCTTGGCGTGGGCGGGTGCCGAGCCGTAGTCGAAGCCGCTCTGGTAGGCGGAGACGCGGCCCCTGAAGCAGAAGCCGTGCAGGTAGCCCACCACCCGCTCGCCGGCGTCGATGCGGAGCAGCTGGACCGCGTCCGTACGGTCGATCAGGGCATCGTGGAACCGGCCGAAGGCGGGATCGGCGAATGCGCCGCCCTGACCGCGCGCGGTCCAGGTGGCTTGATGCAGCGATGCCATCTCGCCCAGGAATGCCTGCGCCTGGGCCGCGGAGCCCGCGCGGGTGATCCGCAACGGCCCGATCTCGCCGTAGCGTCTCGCCGAGCGGCGCAGCTGGTAACGCGCGTTGGCGCTGAGCTGGTCGATCGGCCGGCGGCCGGCGCGCCGGATCGCCGCGAGGTCGACGTACGGTGCGAGGCGGGTCTGCCGGCCGGTGCAGGCGGCATCCAGGGTGTCGGCCAGCCGGAGCTGCGCGTGACCGATCCCGCTCAGCACCAGGGAGCGGCGGCGTCGGCCGCCGCGTAGCGCCGCTCGGAGGCAGCCGCGCAGCGCGTCATCCGCCTCCGGGGCGAGCAGGACGCCGTTATGCTCGATGAAAAGGCGATCCCAGTCCGGCCGGCCGCTCTCCGAGAGCCACAGCCGGTCGCGGCGCGGCCAGGCGCGGCGGCGTCGGTTGAACAGCGCCAGTGCCACGAGCTCGCCCTGACGCCGCGCCTCGATCAGCACGGGATCGTCGAAGCGCTCCGCGGCGAGGCACCCGATCCAGTCCCAGCTCTGAAAGAACGAGCACTCGACGCGAGCCTCGAGCTGCCGCCACCGTTCCTCCACGAGATCGAATGACGCCGGTTCCATCGCTTCGATCGTCAGCATCGGCCTGGCCATCCTCCACAGCGGCAGGCGATCATGCCGCTATCGCATCGACAAGCCGAGCATGATCGTTTCGAGCGTGCTACATAAGCGCCGCGACGGCTCGACGGCGGGCGCTCGTTGCGGGGGGGCAGTTGCCATGTTCGCCAACGTCGTTCCCTGCGCGTCGCTGGCCGGCGCCCCGCTCTGCGCGGTCGCCGTGGATGCGGAGGAGGATTTCGACTGGAGCCGGCCGTTTCGCTCGACGGCGTACTCGACCCAGTGCATGAGGAACACGCGAGAGCTGCAGGAGATCGTCGGCGCCTACGGCATCGTGCCGAGCTACCTGCTGACCTACCCGGTGCTCGACGACGACGACGTGGTGCGCATCCTGCGAAGGCAGCTCGGCCGCGGGCAGTGCGATGTCGGCGTGCAGCTGCACCCCTGGGTCAACCCGCCCTTCGATGGCGGGGATGGTCCCGGCATGTCGTTCTCCGGCAACCTGGCGGCGGGGCTGGAAGAGCGCAAGCTGGTGGCGCTCAAGAGCCGCTTCGTCGAGCGGTTCGGCAGGGAGCCACGGCTGTATCGCGCCGGGCGCTACGGCCTAGGACCCGACACCGCCTCGATGCTGGAGAAGCACGGCTTCACCGTCGACACCAGTCTCGCGCCGCGAACCGACGCGACGGACGAGGGTGGGCCGGACCATAGCCGATACGACTTCCAGGCGTTCTGGTTCGGCGAGCGGCGGCGTCTGCTCGAGCTGCCGCTCTGCCGCAGCGTTGTCGGCTGGGGCGGAAGGCTGGCGCCGCCGGCGTACCGCGCCCTGGCCAGGCCGTCTGCAGGCACGCCGGCCCGGCGCCGCATCCCCGGTCTGGTAACACGGCTTCGCTTCGCCGAACGGATCACGCTTTCGCCGGAAGGCAACGATCTGGGCGCGATGCTGCGCCTGCTGCGGCGGCTGCGCGCCAGGGGGCAGAGCGTCTTCGTGCTGAGTTTCCACAGCTCCTCGCTCGCTGTCGGGCGCAACCCGTACGTGCGCACGCGGGCGGAGCTGCATGGCTTCTACGATCGCCTGTCGGCCGTGCTGGAGACGATGGCGTCGCGGATGCAGTTCCGGTTCGCGAGCCTCGGCGAGCTGCCGCAACACCTGAGCGAGGCAGGGTGAGCGGGCGGCGTGACCGCGGCCCCGCCCGCGACAAGGTCGTGCTGGTCGCCAACAATTTCCCGCCGGTACGCGGCGGATCGGCGGTGGTGTATGGAAACCTCGCGCGGTGTGCGGCCAATCGGATGATCGTGGTGGCGCCGCGGTCGGGCTACGATGCCGGCCTGCCGCTGATCGGCTGGCGCGAGCACGACCGTGACAAGCCCTACCCGGTGCTCCGGCTCAGGCTGTTGCGAACCAGGATCGACAACGTGCCGCGGCCGGGTCTGGCGAAGCTGCTGTTCCTGTCCCGGGATGCGGCGCTGCGGCTGCGCCTCGCCGCCTCGCTGCTGCGGCTGGTGACGACGCGCGGCGTGCGTGCGATCTGCGTGGGCGAGCTGCTGGCCAGCGGCTGGGTGATCCGGCTGTTCCGCTGCCTCCCCGGCGTGCGCATCGTGGCCTACGTGCACGGCGAGGAGATCACCACCGAGGATCTCTACGACCCCGGGCATCGCCGCGCCCGCCGCGCCCTGCTGCAGAGCGACCGCATCGTCGTGGTCAGCCGCTTCACCCAGCAGGCGGTGCTGAGCCTGCTCGGCGGGGCCGCCGCCGACCGGGTGCGCCTGATCGAGAACGGGGTCGACGGCGAGCGCTTCCGTCCGGCGGCCAAGGCTCCGGATCTGGTCGAGCTGTATCGTCTCGCGGACTGCTTCGTGTTCGTCTCGGTGTGCCGTCTGCTCGAGAAGAAGGGCGTCGATCAGGCCATACGCGGCTTTGCCGAATTGGTGGTCCGGCATCCGGACTGCCGCTACCTGATCGTCGGCGCCGGGCCGCACGGCGATGAGCTGCAGGCACTGGCGCACCGGCTGGGCGTGGCGGGCCAGGTGGTGTTCGCGGGCCAGGTGGCCGATGACGAGCTGGCCGACCACTACCGGCTCGGTGACGCCTTCGTGATGCCGAACCGCGCGCTGCCGAACGGCGACACCGAGGGCTTCGGCCTGGTGTTCCTGGAGGCGAACGCCTGCGGCCTGCCGGTGATCGCCGGCCGGGACGGCGGCAGCACCGACGCCGTGCGCCACGGAGTCAACGGCTTGGTGGTGGACGGGCACTCGCTGCCCGAGATCGCGGCAGCGATGCTGCGGCTGCGTGAGGAGGCCGGTCTGCGCGGCACGCTGCGCGAGCAGGGTCTGTCGCTGGCCCGACGCGCCGGCTGGGATGCGAAGACCGCGGCGTTCCTCGAGATCTGCCTCGGGACGACGGAGCAGCGCCCGCTCGTCGGCGCACCGGCATGTCGCTGAGCGCGCTCCCGGTCGCCCTGACGGTTCCGCCGCTGAGCCTGCTGCCGATCTGTCTCGCGGGTCTGCTGATCGTGCGTCGTCGGCAGCGCGCGGGGCTGGCCCTGCTCGCGTCCGGCCTGTGCGGCTTGACGCTGCTGGCGACTCCGCTGGTGTCCGGCTGGCTGATCGCGTCGCTGGAGCGGAACCTGCCGCTGATCCCGCCGGCGAACGATCCGCCACGGGCGATCGTGATCCTGTCTGCCGACGTCGTGCGCAGCGCTGGCACCGCGGATCTGGCGGCCGGTTCGCTGACGCTGGAGCGCGAGCAGGCCGGCGCGTCGTTGTTCCGCCACACCGGGCTGCCGATCCTGGTGACCGGCGGTCCGGCCGGCGAGGACACGCTGGCGGCGGTGATGGCGCGCAGCCTGAGCCGGGATTTCGGCGTGCCGGTGCGCTGGATCGAGCCGCAGGCGCGGGACACCTGGGAGAACGCGCGGCACAGTGCCGCGATCCTCAAGGCGCAGCGCATCCACTCGGTCTACCTGGTCACCCATGCCTGGCACATGCGCCGGGCGCTGATCGCCTTCGCCGGCACCGGCATCACGATCACGGCCGCCCCGGTCCGGCTCGACCCGTTGCGAGCCAGCTTCGCCGACCTGGTCCCGCGCACCAGCGCCTGGCTCGTCAGCTACTATGCGCTGCACGAGTGGATCGGGTGCGCCAGCTACGCGCTGTCGCGGTAGCGGCATGGCGACCCGACTGGTCCTGGCAGGGTCCCTCGACGCGCTGCCGCCCGGCTGCGAGGCGCTGTTCCCGTCCGATCCGTTCGCCAGCATGGCCTGGTACCGCACCGTCAGCGACCACGCCCTGCCCGCCGGCATCGCCGCCTGCTTCGCCGTGCTGACGCAGGATGGTCGCCCGCAGGCCGTGGTGCCGCTGGCGCGGCAGCATGACGGAGGCCGGCTGGGGAGCCTGACGACGCCATACAGCTGCGTCTACTGGCCGTCATGGGGAGGCGCCGGGCTCGCCTCGTCGCAGGCCGTGGGACGGGAGCTCGGACGGGTCTGCCGGGCTTGGCCCACGGTCCGCCTGGACGCCATCCCTGGGGAGTGGCCGGACCTCGCCGCCTTCATCGACGGGCTGCGCGCGGCCGGCTTGCGGGTGCAGCGCTTCGATCACTTCGTCAACCGCTACGAGCCGGTCGCCGGGCGATCCTGGGCCGACTACCTCGCCGACCGGCCGGGGGCGCTGCGCGAGACGGTGCGACGCAAGCTGAAGCGGTGCGCGCTCGAGACGCGCCTCGAGACCTTCGCCGGCCAGCCGCAGCTCGAGCGCGGGATCGAGGCCTTCGAGAGCGTCTACCGGGCGAGCTGGAAGCAGCCGGAACCGTTTCCCCGCTTCAACGCGGCACTGATGCGCGAGGCCGCCGGGTGCGGTGCGCTCAGGCTTGGCGTGCTCTGGGCCGAAGATCGTCCGGCCGCGGCGCAGTTCTGGATCGTGGCGGACGGTCGCGCGACCGTCGTCAAGCTGGCGCATGACGAGCGCTTCACGCCGCTGTCGCCGGGCACTGTCCTGACCGCGATGATGGTGCGCCAGCTGCTGGACGAGGAGCGGGTCGACAGCCTCGATTTCGGCCGCGGCGATGATCCCTACAAGACGCTCTGGACGACGCAGCGTCGGCAGAGGATCGGACTTTTGCTGATGAACCCGCGCCGACCGGCCGGCCTGCTCGCCATCGCGCGCAGCGCGCTGTCGCAGGCGCGCGGCAGATCGCGCGACCTTTCGGCGCGACGTGCCCGAACCCGATGACGAGCCGAGCCACAGCCCCTCCTTCCAGCCGGTGAGACGACGCCCATGCGCATCCTCTACAGTCACCGCATACAGTCCCGTGACGGCCAGGGCGTCCACGTCGAGGCCATCGTCGCGGCACTGCGTCAGGCGGGGCACGAGGTGCTGGTGGTGGGGCCGAGCTTCTACGACCAGGCCGCGTTCGGCGGCGAGAGCCGCTGGGTCGCGCTGATCCGACGCTGCCTGCCGGGCGTGCTGAGCGAGTTCGCCGAGCTCGCCTACAACCTGCCGGCCTATCGGCGCCTGCGCCGGGCCTGCGACAGCTTCCGGCCCGACCTGATCTACGAGCGCTACAACCTGTTCTACCTGGCCGGGGCTTTGCTGGCGCGGCGGCGTCGGCTGTTGTTCTACGTCGAGGTCAATGCGCCGCTCGCCGCCGAGCGCAGCCGCTTCGGCGACCTTCGGCTGCGTCGACTGGGACGCGCGTCGGAGCGCCTCGTCTGGCGGTCGGCCGATCGGCTGCTGGCGGTGACGGGCGTGCTGAAGGACATGGTCGCCGCCTCGGGCATCGCGCCGTCGCGTATCGAGGTCACGCCAAACGGCATCGAGGCCGCGCGCTTCGCCGCCGCCTCGCGGCAACGCAGCGGCCCGATCGTGCTCGGCTTCGTCGGCTTCGTGCGGCGCTGGCACGGACTGCACGTGGTCATCGAGGCGCTGGCGCACGGGGCGGGATTGCCGGGCATGCAACTGGTGGTGGTTGGCGAGGGTCCGGCGCGGCCGGAGCTGGAGCGGCAGGCGGCGGCGCTGGGCGTCGCCGCCCGGGTGCGCTTCACCGGCCTCGCCGCGCCCGAGGCGATACCGGAACTCGTGGCCGGCTTCGACATCGCGCTGCAGCCGCAGGTCGTCGCCTACGCCTCGCCGCTGAAGATCTTGGAGTACATGGCAGCCGCGCGAGCCATCGTGGCGCCCGATCAGCCCAACATCCGCGAGATCCTGGAGCACGGCCGCACCGCGCTGCTGTTCGATCCGGCGCAGCCGGACGGGCTCTGGCAGGCGATCCGCCGCCTGGCGGAGGACCCGCCGCTGCGTGAGCGTCTCGGCGCGGCCGCGCACGAGGAGATCCGGCGCCGCGACTACAGCTGGCGCCGCAACGCCGCGCAGATCGTGGCGCTGGCGCAGGCGGACCTGGGCCGCCGATCCGTGGCCCAGGAGATCGCGGCCTAGTTGCCTGCCTCCGAAAGTCGCCGGCGAATTTCGGAGATGAGCAGGCCACTACCTTGTTGATAGGTCTGATGTCAGCGAACGGCGCCGGCCCCGTCGCTCATCCGCTTGCCGTCAGATCCAGCACGAGCGCCCGATCGGCTTGGGCGTTCGCCGCCGCGAAGACCCGCGACGCGCGTCCGGCGTCGGTGCCGTCGAGCCAGGCCAGGACCTGTTCCAACCCGGCCCGGAGGTCGGCGGGGGTACTGAGCCCGAGTGCCGCACGAGCACGCGTGGCACTGCCGATCGAGTGCCGGATCTCGCCGAACCGAGCCGGGCGGAAACGCATCTCGGGGCGGACCCCGCAGAGCTCGGCGATGATCCGGGCCACCTTGAGCACGGAGGTCGGCGTGCCGGTGCAGACGTTGAACACCGGGGCCCCGGGCAGGGATCGTGTCATCGCCGCCGTGAGGGCGGCGACCACGTCGGCCACGGCGATGAAGTCGCGGCTCTGCTCGCCGTCGCCGTAGACGTCGATCGGCACGCCGCGGCGCAACCTGTCGGCGAAGATCGAGATGACGCCGGAATAGGGCGATTGCGGGTTCTGGCGCGGACCATAAACATTGAAGAACCGCAGCCCGGTGGTCGGTATGCCGTGCAGCTGGGTCGCGATCCGGGCGTGCAGCTCGCAGGCATACTTGTCGGCACCGTAGGCCGAAGCGGGCGCGCGCTCGGCCGTCTCGGCGATCGGCAGGACCGTGCAATCGCCATAGACCGCGGCCGAAGAGGCGTAGACGACCGGCGCGCGAGTGGCCTGCCGGGCGATCGCCTCGAAGATGGTGATCGTTCCGGTGATGTTGATGCGGTGCGTCTCGGCCCATTCGCGCACCCCGCGCTCCACCGAGGCGATGGCGGCGAGGTGGAAGCAGCCCTCGACCCCTTCGAGCGCGGCCGCGACCGTTCGGGGATCGGTGATGGTGCCCTCCATGAGGGTGGCGCCCGTGGCGAGGTTGGTCAGGCTGCCCGACGACAGGTCGTCCAGCACGCGCACTTCGTGGCCCTCGCCGAGCAGGGCGTCGCAGAGGTGGGAGCCGATGAAGCCGCACCCGCCGGTGACCAGGAAATGACCCATCGACCCCGTTCTCTTCAGCCCGCCCCGATCTCGTTCTATGGCTGAACTTGGTTGCAGAATCGTTAACCGCTCGGCGAGGCTTGCGCCGTCACGCCAGTGCGGTCTGGCGCTCGACGCCTTGGAATCGCGAGGCGGACGACAGGTCGGGGGCGTGCCGGGTCGCGAGAAACCCCTCGAACACCAGGAGCAGCCAAAGTGCTGCGCTATGGTCGAACCGGCCGTCGCGGTGCTGCTCGATCAGCCGGACCAGCGCCTGGCGCTCGAACAGGCCGCACTCCAGCATGGTCTCTCCCAGCAGCCGCTGCTGCAGCCGGTCGGTGCCGGCACGAAGCTGCGCCGCCAGCGGCATGGCGAAGCCCTGCTTGCCGCGGTACAGGATCTCCCCCGGCAGGTACGGCCGCATGGCGCGCTTGAGCAAGTACTTGCCGACGCCGCGGCGCAGCTTCAGCCGGCGCGGCAGGCTCAGCCCCCAGCCGACGAACTCATGGTCCAGCAGCGGCGGCCGCACCTCGAGCGAGGCTGCCATGCTGGTGCGGTCCACCTTGGTCAGGATGTCGCCGGGCAGGTAGGTGGCGAGGTCGATCCTCTGCGCCTGCTGCAGCGGGTCGAGCCCGTCGCACTCATCCATGATCGCGCTCACGCGGGCGGCCGGATCGTAGCCCTCCAGCCGCGCCGCCAGGTCGCGCGAGAACAGCGAGCGGCGCCTGTCCTGCTGCAGTCGGCAGAGCGTGCCATAATAGCCGAGCGCGCTGTCGAGGCTGATCTCGGTCAGGGTATGCTTCGCCCGCAGCCAGCGCGGCGCCTGGTCCAGCTTCGGATAGAAGCGGGCGATGCGGCCGATCACCTGCCGGCGCAGCGGCCCCGGGACGCTCGCGCGCACCGCCTCGGCCAGCAGGTGCCAGCGGTAGCGGCGGTAGCCGCCCAGCACCTCGTCGCCACCGTCGCCGGACAGCGCCACCGTGGCGTGCCGCCGCGCCAGCGTGCAGACGGCGAAGGTCGGCACCGAGGAGCTGTCGCCGAACGGCTCGCCGAAGATCGCGGCCTGGGTGCGGGCGGCGTCGATGTAGTCGAACATGGTGGCGTCGGCGTGATGGTCCGTACGGCAGCGCTGCGCCACCAGCGCCGCATACGGCCGTTCGTCGGCACCCGCTTGCAGTCCGAGGGTGAAGGTGGTGAGCGGCGCGTCGCGCATCTCCGCGGCGACCGCCACGACGGCGCTGGAATCGACGCCTCCGGAAAGGAAGGCACCGAGCGGCACGTCGGCGATCAGGCGCTCGGCGGTGCTTCGCCGCAGGTGCGCGAGCAGGGTCGGCGCGGCATCGGCGTCCCGACCCGCGGGCGTCACGGCCGGGCTCCAGTAGCGCACCGGCGTCGCCTCGGCGCTGCCCCGCCCCAGCAGCAGGTAGTGACCGGCAGGAAGCTTGCTGATGCCCTGGTAGATCGTGCCCGGGTCGGGGATGTAGCCGTAGGCGAAGAAATCATCGACGGCGAGCGGATCGATCTGCCGCGCCGGGCCGGGGACGCCCGCGAGCGCGGCCAGCTCGGATGCGAAGGCCAGACCGCCATCCGAGGTCCGCATCAGGTGCAGCGGCTTCTCACCGAGCCGGTCGCGCGCCAGCAGCAGCGCCTGCCGGTTCCGGTCCCACAGGGCGAAGGCGAACATGCCGGACAGCCGCTGCAGGCAGCCGAGCCCCCAGCTCTCCCAGGCATGGATGATCGTCTCGGTGTCGCAGCGGTTGCGGAACACGTGACCCTGCGCCTGCAGGGCGTCGCGAAGTGCGGCGTGGTTGTAGATCTCGCCGTTGAAGGCGATGACCACCGAGCCGTCCTCGTTGTACATCGGCTGCCGGCCACCCGCGACGTCGATGATCGCGAGCCTGCGATGACCGAGCCCGATCCCGGGCTCGACGTGGAAGCCGTCGCCGTCGGGGCCGCGATGACGCAGCGCGCCGGTCATCCGGCGCAGCAGCGCCGGATCGATCTCGCCGCCGGAGCCATGGAACAACCCAGCCAACCCGCACATCACCATCCCCTCGCGAGCCGACGCAGTGCGGCGGACGCTTTCGTTACGAAATCAAATCTAGCTCGCGCGGCCCCGCTTAGGCCAGCAGCCTCGAATAGGCCTGGAACATCGCTTCCTGATCATATGACTGCGCGGCCTTGCGGCGGTTGGCCTGACCTACGCGGCATCGCAGCGCCGGGTCGTCCAGGAGTGCGTGCAGCGCCGAGGCGAGCGGTCGGTCCTCTCGCGGCACGATGAACGGCCCGTTCTCCTCGGAGAGCATCGTGCGCACGTCGCCCACGTCAGTGGCGACAACCGGCAGCGCCGCCGCCATCGCCTCCAGCACCGACAGCGGCATCTGCTCGGTGTCCGAGGAGAGCGCGAGCAGGTCGAACTCGCGGTAAAACCGTTGCGTATCCGTCACATGACCGATGAAATCCACGCGATCCGCCAGGCCGAGCTCGGCCGCGAGACGCTGCAATACGGCGCGCTCGCCGCCGTCGCCGACGATGACCAGACGGGCTGGGGCCTGGATCTGGCGCATCGCGCGCAGCAGACGGCCCACGTTCTTCTCGGGCCGCAGCGCGGCCACCACCCCGATCACCGGGACGGCATGCTCCCGGACGTGGTCCGGCGGCGACGCGTAGCGCTGCAGGTCGACGCCGTTCGGGATGTAGCGCAGGCGCTGCGGATCGAGCCGCCACACCTCGGTCGCGATGCGCAGCAGGGTGCGCGACGGAAGCACCACGATGCTCCGGCGCAGCGCCAGCCGACGCGTCCACACCCTCCGCCGCAGCTGGACATGGCGTTCCTCCGGTCCGAAGCCGTCCTCGGTGTGGATGTGGCGGGCCAGCGGGCCCAGGTTGGCGAGCGCCCACTCGATCGATCCCCAGTTGCTGGTGACCAGCACGGCCGGCCGGAGGCTGCGCAGCATGCCGCGGATCCGGCGCAGGTTGCCCAGCGGATCGCGCTTGTCGGTCTCGATGGCGGGGAAGGTGACGTCGAGGCCGGGCACGAAGCGGCGGCTGCACTCGGTCACGCCGTCCAGCGCGACCACGGCGTGGCGGAACGCGTCGCCGAACCGGTTGGCGAGTGCGGCGAAGCGGACCTGCGCGCCGCCGACCGCGAAGCTCGGGAACACGTGCAGCACGAGCGGTGGCGATGTCCGGTGCATGACCCAGTGCCTGTGAATGCCATATCAGAACGGATCTCCGTGCATTGGACCTTTCCGAAACAAAGCTCAACGGGCTTGTGCGTCGCGCGCGTGCCGGTGCGTCAGCCGCCGTCACATTTTACGAAATCGTAACCAAAATACGGGATCCTGCGCCCGTGAACCTCCCAGGTGCGGAATGCTGCGGGTCCTGACCCTCTCGACGCTGTTCCCCAGTGCCATCGAGCCCAGCTTCGGCGTCTTCGTCGAAGGCCAGACGCTGCGCCTCGCGGCCCGCGCGGACGTGGATCTGCACGTGGTCAACCCGATCGCACGGCCGCGCTTCCCGCTTCGCCTGCATCCGCGCTACCGCCGCCAGCGGGCACTGCCCGACCTCGAGAACTGGAAGGGCGTGCCGACCGCGCGTCCGCGGTTCGCCACCGTCCCCGGCCTGAGCGGCGCGCTCAACCCGGCCGCGATCGACCGCGCGGTGCGTCCGGTGCTGGCCCGCCTGCGCGCCTCCGAGATCGCCTTCGACGTCATCGACGCCGAGTTCTTCTACCCCGACGGTCCGGCCGCGGCGCGGCTGGCCGCCTCGCTCGGCGTGCCGTTCTCGATCAAGGCGCGCGGCGCGGACATCCACTACTGGGCGACGCGGCCGGCGTGCCTGCGGCTCATGCTGGAGGCGGCGGAGGCCGCGTCCGGCCTCCTCGCCGTCGCCGGCTCGCTGAAGCAGGACATGGCCGCCCTTGGCATGGACCCGGCCAAGATCACGGTGCACTACACCGGCGTGGATCTCGACCGCTTCCAGCCGGTCGAGCGCGCGGCGGCCAAGGCAGCGCTCGGCGTGGATGGCCCGCTGATCGTCAGCCTCGGGGCGCTGATCCCGCGCAAAGGACATGACATCGTCATCGAAGCGATGACGTCGCTGCCCGACGCGACGCTGCTGGTGATCGGTTCGGGGCCGGAACGCGAGACGCTCGGCCGCCTGGTCGCCGCGCGCGGCCTCGGCGAGCGGGTGCGCCTGCTCGGCAGCCTGCCGCATGCGAGCCTGCCCGCGATCCTGGGAGCCGCGGACGTGATGGCACTGGCCTCCGCCAGCGAGGGACTCGCCAATGCGTGGATCGAGGCGATGGCGTGCGGCACCCCGGTGGTGACGCCGCGGGTGGACGGTGCGGCGGAGGCGATCGATCAGCCCGCGGCTGGCCGGCTCGTCGACGAGCGCACGCCCGTCGCGATGGCCACGGCGGTCGCCGCCGTCCTGGCCGATCCGCCGCCGCAGCAGGCGGTTCGCGCCTGCGCCCGCCGCTTCACCTGGGAGCGCAACACGCAGGCCCTGTTCGCCCATCTCAGCCGAATCGTCGCCAACCAGGACCGCGTCCCAGCGGATCCCGATCGTTGAGGGCCAGAACCGTGCTCAGAACCTTGCGCCGGCATGTCCGCTCCTGTCCCATCGGCCTGACCACCAGCCGCATCATGCTGGCGCTGGACGTCGTCGGAATGGCGATCCTGTGGCCGGCTCTGCTGGCGAGCGGGCTCGCCACCTCCGCATCGCTGCACGGTCCGCAGATCATGCTGCCGGCGCTGTGCTATCCGCTCGTCCACCTCGTGCTGCTCTACGCGCTGGGCATGTATCGCCGCGACATCCTCGGCGAAGGCCGCAAGTCGTTGCGCCGCATCCCGTTCGTGGCCGCCATGAGCACGGTGTGCGGCACGGCGGCCACCGCGCTGCTGGCCTGGCCGGTCTATCCCGTGCTCGGGCCGCTGCCGGGGCTGGCGCGCACGCTGGTCGTGGCCTTCGCCTGCTTCCTGGTCTGCGGCCTCGCCGCGCGGATGGTGTTCCGGGTGCTGCGCCTGCACGGCGTCATCCGCCGTCGCCTGCTGGTGGTCGGCGCCGGCCGACGCGCCTGGGACCTGGTCTGGCTGCTTCGCAACGAGGGGCGCAACCTGCAGTACGAGATCGTCTTCGCCCACGAGCAGAGTTTCGGCGAGATCGATCCCCGTCTGGCGGACGGGCGCGAAGGCCAGATCGTCGCGGCCTCCAACCTCGGCCTGCTGCAGATCGCGCGCGACTTCAACGCCGACCAGATCGTGGTGGCGCCGGACGAACGTCGCGGCATGACGCAGATGGACCTGCTGGGCTGCAAGACCGCGGGTTTTCCGATCAGGCAGTACCTGAGCTTCGTCGAGACCGAGACCCGACGGATCGACCTCAAGCGGCTCGAGCTGGGCTGGCTGCTCTATTCGGACGGCTTCGATTTCGGGGTCGTGGAGCGCGGCCTCAAGCGCATGCTCGACATCGGCATCAGCCTGCTGCTGCTGATCCCGGCGACACCGCTGCTGCTGCTGGCGATGGCGGCGATCAAGCTCGACGATCGCGGGCCGGTCTTCTACCACCAGACCCGGGTGACCCGCGGCAGCCGGGACTTCGCCATCACCAAGCTGCGTACGATGAGCGTGAACGCGGAGGCCGGGGGCGCCGTGTGGGCTGCGGCCAAGGACAGCCGGATCACCCGGATCGGCAGCTTCCTGCGCCGCACGCGACTGGACGAGCTGCCTCAGCTGCTCAACGTGATCCGCGGCGACATGTCGCTGGTGGGTCCGCGTCCGGAACGGCCCGGATTTGTCTCGATGCTGACCAGCGAGATCCCGCTCTATAACGAGCGGCACCTGGTCAAGGCCGGCCTGACCGGATGGGCACAGGTGAACTACCCCTATGGCGCCTCGGTCGACGATGCACGCTCCAAGCTGAGCTACGACCTGTACTACGTGAAGAACTTCAGCGTGCTGTTCGACATCCTGATCATCCTGCAGACCGTGCGAGTGGTGCTGTGGCCCGGAACCAGCGTCCGCTAGCCCTGTAAGACAAGTTTACACAACCGCCTCTCCCGCCGGCCGCGGGACGGCTAGTTCACTCAGATCATTGATCATTCTCCGGTGGCATCGGTCTTGCTCCGTAACAGGTGTCGACCCGCAAGCCCCCGGAGGTTCACATGGTCTCTCTCAAGAATACGCTGCTCGCGAGCTGCATCATCCTCGCGGGCGCCGCCGGTGCGGCGCGCGCCGACGTGTATCATGTGGACGTCTATTCCGGAGACATCGGGCAGGGCTTCGACGCCACGGCCGGCAGCGCGTCCCTGTTCACGGCCGCCGATCACAGCCAGCACGCGACGTTCACCTATACCGGGACGCTGAACTTCTCCGACACCGCAGCGCAGAACAGCACACCAAGCGGCGACCTGAACTCGACCTTCTTCGGGAGCGACGCGAGCGGGATCTCGAACTACGTCGACGTCACCGCCCCGCTCAGCACCGATTACGGTAACTTCGCGACGCTGAGCAGCTTCCTCGCCTCCAGCGGCAGCATCGCCGGCTACGGCTACGACTCGCTCTACATCATCCAGAGCGAGACGCCTGCGGCGACCGGCACGAACCTGACGATCACGCACGACGACGGTGTCGGCGTCTATGCGGATCAAGCGCTGCAGCCAGGCACCACGACGGGACCGACGGCGGCGGTCACCGAGACGATCACGCTGCCCGCCAGCAACCAGTACTCGATCGACTACGCCCGCGAGAACGGCACCCCCTCGGTGCTGCAGGTGGCAGTCCCCGAGCCGATGTCGCTGACCCTGATGGGCGTGGGCCTGCTCGGCCTGAGCCTGGTCCGCCGCCGCCGCCGCGCCTGAGCGAAAGCGGATCGGGGTCTCGGGCCTCCGGCCCCAGCGGGTCCAGGGCAGCGCCCTGGCCTGTCTGCTTCAACCGCCGGCTACCGCTCGGCCGCCCCACGATCAAGGCGATCCCTGACGTGCGGCAGCGAGACGTCACAGTTCTCGGACGCCTGCACCGAGGCCTCGCTGATCTCGACGTTGCCGGAGAGATCGACGGAGCCGCGCAGGGTCGCGTCCAGGTGTCCGACATGGCCGCCGGCGAGCGCGATGTCACCGGAGCCGCTGGCAACGATGCCGAGCCGGCGCGCCTGCAGCCGGTCGATCGAGATGCTCCCGCTTCCTCTCTGCGAGAGCTGCGCGTCCCCGTTCAGGCTGCCGATCGCGACGTCGCCGCTTCCGACCTTCTCGATGACGGTCGGGCCGGCGGCGTCGACCGCCGTGTCGGCGCTGCCGGCCAGGACGAGGTGGATCGGACCGGTGAAAGCACCGAGACGAACAGCCGTGTCGCCGAAGCGGCGCAGGGTCAAGGGCATCGAGGCCGGCGCCTGCACCACCAGATCCGCTGGCCCATGCCGGCAGGTCTCGCTCACCAGCATGGCGGAGCCGCCGACGAGACGCACGCCCGCCTCCGCCGCCGGCAGTCCGTTCACGGTCGAGACGAAGACGCGGTCCGACAGGTCCTGCTGCGGCACCAGGGTGATCGAACGGGCGCAGGCGAGCGTGATCTCCAGCGAGGCGCCGGTGGCGGAGAGGGCGGATCCGTCGCGCCGGCCGGCCGGCAGCTTGGCGCCCTCGACCACCCAGTCGAGCTGTCCCACCAGCGGGATGCGGTGCAACACGGAGTCGATCTCGGCGGCAGGAAGGCGGTCGCTGCGGATCGAGCGCTTCGTCAGGTCGATGTCGAGGTCGGTGCCGGCTCCGCCGGGATGCTGCCGATGCTCGTCCTGTCGCCAGATCAGCACTGGCAGGGCGATGATGCCCACCAGCAGCCAGACGGCGCGGCGGCGACGCATGCGGATGTCGTCTGCCCGCGAGAGGTCGGTGATCGGGAACATGCCGGGCGGACCCCAGTCACTCGCCCATGCGGCGGAAACCGCCATGCAGCTCGAACTCGTCGGAGGTCACGTACGCCTCGATCCGCTTCAGCCTCGGCTCCAGCGCCTCCAGCCGATGCGCGAGCAACGCGAACTTCTGTATCGGCGCTTGGCGCGCGGCGGTCGTGCCGGCACGGGCGCTCACCCGGCCGCCGACACGGACGCCGACATTGGGGCCACGCACCGGCACGCGTCGCAGCAACAGCGAGAGCGCTAGGTAGGCGAGCCCGGTCGGGAGCACCACGAAGATCACGCTCACCGCCCGCACCAGCGGCAGCGGCAGGTCGAGATCCTCGGCGAGACCGGCGCATACCCCGCTCAGCATCGCGCCGCGATCGCGCCGCCAGAGCCTCGCGTCATCCATCGTCAGGGCTCCTCAGAGGGACATGCGGCTGCGCCAGCCGGCGAGCTCGGAGTCGAGGATGCGCTCCAGATTCTCGATCCGCTGCTCCATCCGCCGCGCCGTCTCGCCCATGTCGGCGAGCGCGCGCTGCTCGTCCTGGCTCATCCCCTGCAGGTTCATCTCCCGCAGCCGCCGCTCGTGCTTCATCCTGACGATGAAGAACACCAGGACGAAGGGCGCGAGGACGCCGGCCAGCGGGACAAGGCTATCGATCATGATCTCTCTCGACTCTCGTGCAGTCCCGGGCGCTCAGGAGGCTGACGGCTCGGTTCCCTTACTGCGGCGGAGCTTCGCTCGCAACGCGTCCAGCTCGCCCTCAACCGCCTCGTCCGCCTCCAGCCCGGACAGCTCGTCCTGCAGCGACTTCCGACCGAGATCATACGACTCCGCACGTCCCTCCAGCACGTCGAGGTTGCGCTCGACCTGCTCGAAGCGGGTGAAGGCATCGTTGATGCGCTCGTCGTACAGCGTCTCGCGCAGCTTCACCCGCGACGTGGCCAGGCCGTGCCGCGAGACCAGCGCCTGCTCGCGCGACTTGGCGTCGGCCAGCTTGACCTGCAGCTTGGCGATGTCCTCGTTCTGCTGCGCGAGGCCGGACACGATCTGCGCCCGCTGCGCCTGCAGGTCGTCGCGAGCGCGGGCGACATGCCCCCGCGCCAGCAGGGCGCCGCGCGCCAGATCCTCCCGCTCCCGGGACAGGGCCAGCTCGGCCTTGCGCTGCCACTCGGCCTCCTCGCGGGCGAGCATGTCGAGACGGCGCTCGATCTCGCGTCGCTCGGCGATCGTCTGCACCGCGGCGGAGCGCACCTCGACCAGCGTATCCTCCATCTCCTGGATGATGAGGCGGATGATCTTCCGCGGATCCTCGGCGCGGGCCACGATCGCATTGATGTTGGAGTTCACGATGTCCGTCAGGCGGGAGAATATGCTCATGGAGTTCGTCCTGCATCGCGATGGCGACAGCAGCTGCAGAGCATCCGGCGTGCCAACCGTGCCGTGCCCGTCAAGCCGTTGATTCCTTGATGGTAGTATGGAGCCCCTTGCCTCCCACGCGCGTCGACGCGAGAATTTGCGCCGGTTGCTGATGGCGTAGGAGACCAGGACTTGGCGCGTCCGGCCAATCTGCTGGAGGAGTCTGCGACGCCGCTCGGCGAGGCCCGGCCGTTCCGAGAGATGCTGGCGCATGTCTCGCAGGCGGCGCCGCTGAACCGTCCCGTGCTGGTGATCGGAGAGCGCGGCACCGGCAAGGAGCTGGTGGCGAGCCGCCTCGCCTTCCTGTCGCCGCGCTGGGACCGCCCGTTCATCAAACTCAACTGCGCGGTGCTGGGCGAGGCGCTGCTGGACAGCGAGCTGTTCGGTCACGAGGCCGGCGCCTTCACCGGTGCCACGCGGCGACGGCCGGGGCGGTTCGAGCTCGCCGATGGCGGCACGCTGTTCCTCGACGAGATCGCCACCGCGTCGCTGGCGGTGCAGGAGAAGCTGCTGCGTGTGATCGAGTACGGCAGCTTCGAGCGCGTGGGCGGCAGCGAGACGCAGCGCGTGGACGTGCGCGTGATCGCCGCGACCCACGCCGACCTGCCGGCCCTGTCCCGCACCGGGGCGTTCCGCGCCGACCTGCTCGACCGGCTGGCCTTCGACGTGATCGGGGTGCCGGCGCTGCGCGAGCGACGCGAAGACGTGGGCCTGCTGGCGAGCCATTTCGCGATACGGATGACACGCGAACTGGGCCGCGAGATGTTCGCGGGCTTCGGCCCGGCGGCGATGGAGGTCCTGCGCGGCCATGACTGGCCTGGCAACGTCCGCGAGTTGCGCAACGTGGTCGAACGAAGCGTCTATCGAATGAAGGACGCCTCGAAACCGGTCGAGCGCATCGTGCTCGACCCGTTCCCGCCCCAGCCGGGCGTCCCGGCGAGCGTCCCGCCGGTCGAGCCGGTGAAGCGGGTGCCGGAACCGCCGCCGGCGGAGGGCGACTTCCTCTCGCGGACGCGCGCCTACGAGGCCAGCCTGCTGACCCAGGCGCTACGCTCCAGTCGCTTCAACCAGCGTGCGGCGTCGCGCGCGCTGGGGCTGACCTATTACCAGTTCCGCCACCACCTGAAGACGCATGGCCTGCTGGGGCGCGACGCGGAGACGGAAGCCTGACCGTCTGGCGCATCGCCGGACGGTCAGACCAGGCCGCGCGCCGATGGGCTTCTGCCGCGGAACCAGCGATCCCGCGGCCAGCCGGGTCTTAGCGTATGATCCCGTTCACGAGGTTCGGGAAGAAGCCGAAATTCGCCGATGCGCCGCCGCCATAGGCGATGTTGAGCACCTGGGCCGGCGTGCGGGTATACGCCAGACCGTTGATGTCGTTCGGGATGAAGTTGTAGGCGTTGCCGGGGATCGTGGTACCGGCATCGTCGACCACGCCCGAGAGCGCCGATCGCAGATTGGAGATCGCGTCGGTAGCCACGCCCGCGCCGAGGTCGGACAGCAAGGTGCGGATCATGCCGGCCTGATAACCCTCGGTGCCGAGCAGGCCGGCCGCCGCGGTGACGTTGTTCGGGTCGGTCAGCAGCGCCGCCGCACCGGTCAGCGCGGTGACGCAGACATCCTCGATGACGTAGGCGCCGAGCAGGAACGAGATCGGGTCGGCGAACGGGTTGAAGGTCTGGCCGGCCGAGATCAGCCCGGCAGCGATCGCCAGCGTGGTCCAGCTGGTCGACAGGTTGATCGAGGGCTCGGCGATCGCGGCCGACCCGAGCGTCGCGCGTATGAACTCGACATGGGCGATCTCGTCGATCGCCAGCCGCTGGGCGTAGGACTCGATCGCCGAGCCGTTGAATGGCACCATGCTGCCGCCGGTCACCGTCCCCTGGGTGCCGGTACCAGTGAGCAGGGAGGGATTGAGCCCGCTGCCCGAGATGGCCCGGAGGTAGTACTCGGAGCCGAGATACTCGAAGTTCAGCGCGAAGTTGAAGATGTCGGCATCGGTGATGGTGGCCGCCTCGGCGACGTCGCCGCTGAGCGCCACGCCGGCGACGCCGATGGACGCCGCGACGGCGGAGCCGACCGCGCCGACACCCAGGCGTTGCACCCACTCACGCCGCCCGCTCGCGGAGGAGGCGTCTGGAGACGCGGAGCTGGCGGCGCCGGCGGCTTCGGTATCTAGCATGGACTGAGCCTCGCGAAATTGGACCGGTTGACGTATGCTGTGCGCAAGCTCCCTGGTCCAGCTTCGGTTGCGGGCCGGGTTGTCGAGAGCTGATCAAATTTCCGCATTCACTCGATTATGTCGACGGAACGGCCAGTCGATGATCTGGCCGCAGAACAGCGCCCACCAGACCAGCACCGGCTGCAACGCCAGCCGCGGTGCGTGGTAGCCCCAGCCCAGCCGGGTGCCGCCGATGGCGACGCCGTCCAGCGCGTGCTTGAGGTTCGCCGGATAGACGCAGACGGCGTACAGCGCCAGCATGATCCCGGCGAGCCGGCGCAGGCGCGTCGTGACCAGCGCGGCCGCACCCAGGATCTCGCAGCAGCCGGTCGCGATCACCGTATCGTAAGGCTCCGGCACCCAGTCCGGCACGATCGAGACGAAGGCCGCGGTGTTGCGCAGGTGGAAGCATCCGGCCACCAGGTAGATCGCGGCCAAGACCCAGCGCAGCGCGGTGCGCCAGCGTTCCCGGCGCGAGCCGGGGGCGCTCAGGCCGCGCCGATCCACTCGCCCGCCCGCATCAGCGGCTCGCGCGCGCCGGAGCCGGTGATGCCGTCCAGGTCGATCTGGCCCGAACCGATCATCCAGTCGATATGGATCAGGCTGGCGTTGGCCCCGCGTGAAGCCAGCGAGGCCGCGTCGCCGGCGGCGTCGTGCAGGCAGCTCGCGTAGGCCTGGCCCAGCGCGATGTGGCTGGCGGCGTTCTCGTCGAACAGGGTGTTCTGGAACAGCAGGCCGCTGCCGGAGATCGGCGAGGAATGCGGCACCAGCGCCACCTCGCCGAGCCGCCGCGCACCCTCGTCGGTGCCGAGCACGCGGTCGAGCACGGCACCCCCGCGGGTGGCCTGGCTCTCGACGATCCGGCCCGCCTCGAAGCGCACCTCGATCCCGTCGATCAGCGTCCCCTGGTAGGAAAGCGGCTTGGTGCTGCGCACGAACCCCTCGACGCGTTGCCGGTGCGGAGTGGTGAACACCTCCTCGGTCGGGATGTTGGGAATGCAGGTGATGCCGTTCGCCGCGGTGCCGGAACCGCCGAGCCACTTGTGCCCATCGGCGAGGCCGACGCTGAGGTCGGTGCCCGGTCCCTGGAAGTGCAGCGCGGCGTAGCGACGCGCGTCGAGTGCCGCGGCGCGCGCGTGCAGGCGCTCGTCATGGGCGCGCCAGGCGGCGACCGGATCTTCGCCGTCGAGCCGCGAGGCGGCGAAGATCGCGTCCCAGAGCTTGTCGAGCGCATCCTGCTCGGCCTCGCCGGGGAACATGGCGCGCGCCCAGGCTGGGGTCGCGCAGGCGATGATGTTCCAGTTGATCGCGAAGTTGGTGATCAGCTCCAGCGAAGCCTGATTGGCCACCGAGTTGGCGCGGTTGGCGCGCGCGATCCGCTCGGGATCCTCGCCGGACAGCAGCGCCGGATCCTCGCCGGTGATGGCGAGGCGGGCCGCGTTGCGGCGGAAGGCCTCGGCGATGCCGTCGGCGAGCCAGCTCGCGGCGGTGTCGAAGGCGGCGTCGGGGGCGTAGCGGAAGCGGGCGCGCTTGGCGATCTCGTCGGTGAAGAAGGTGGTCACCAGCGAGGCGCCGGCCTTGTAGGCATGTTCGGTGATGCGCCGCACCAGCCCGGCCGCGTCGAGCGGCGCCGTGATCACCAGCTCCTGCCCCACCGCCAGGTTGAGGCCGATCCGGACGACGACCTCGCCCAGCCGGTCGAGCATCGCGTCGCGCCGCGAGGCGGGGGAAGGGGTGCGGCTGTCCATGATCGATGCTCCGGCGCGGTGCGGCTGCCGACGCCCAGGTGGGGCCGGCCGATCTTTTGTGGTGCCTCGCTTAACCGGCTGCAACCGCCGACGCGGCTCGCGTCGGCGCGTCGAGCCTCGGAACCGATCCTGTCGTGTTGCCGATTGCAACCAACCCGGTCCTGACGCGTCCTCAGGCTCAGGCGAACGAGCGGACCGGAGCGCCGGTGGGATGGCTCGCGTTCAGGTGGCGTCGGCTACATCAGTTGCAGCAGCAGATACGGGAGCATCGTCTCATGTCGATCATCGCTTGGGTCATACTGGGTCTCATCGCCGGCTTCATCGGCAGCAAGCTCGTCAACAAGACCGGGGAGGGCCTCATCCTCGACATCGTGCTCGGCATCGTCGGCGCGGTG
Source organism: uncultured Acetobacteraceae bacterium (assembly GCA_964245725.1). GTDB lineage: Bacteria > Pseudomonadota > Alphaproteobacteria > Acetobacterales > Acetobacteraceae > Lichenicoccus. The sequence continues at coordinate 21,268 of CAXTOC010000009.1, forward strand.
GTGGGAGGGTTCGTGTTCAGCTTCTTCGGGGCGGCAGGCGTCACCGGCCTGAACATCTACAGCCTGATCGTGGCCGTCGTGGGCGCGGTGATCGTGCTCTTCATCTATCACGCGGTGGTCGGTCGTCGGACCATCTGATCGCCTGCGGACGGGCTCGCGGCCGGCGCCGAGACGCGCCGCCCGCGGCCGCGTCGAGAGGGTCTACGGCGACGTGGCGACGGGCGTGCCGACCCCGCGGAACAGCAGGAACAGCACGATGATGATGAGCAACAGCGGCAGCAGCCCCAGCCCGTTGAAGCCGGTTCCGCGCGAGCCGCCATACCACCCCGAGCGGAAGCCGTAGCCGCCGCCTCCGAGGGCAAGGATGATCAGGATGATGATGAGGAGGGTCAGCATGTCAGCGCTCCAGCTTGCATGGAGGGCAACGCCCGGAAAGACAAGTCGTTCGGCAGCCGGAAACCTTTCCTGAGGTAGTACCGCCGCCCAGCCGTTGCGGCTTCATAACATATTCTTCATGAGGCCGAGCTATAGGATGGATGGGGCTGTCGGCCTGAGGGGCGAGCCACCAAAACCACCGAGGCTGGGACGCGAGGCGATGAACCACCTGCTGCGCCTGATCGAGAACACCGAGCAGATGCCCGAACTGGCGAGGGGCCTGCTGCGCGAGGCCGTGCGCGGGCCGGAGCGGCTCGCGGCCTACGCGACCTCGGAAGGCTACCCGGTGTCGGTCGAGGACATCATGACGGCGCTGTACGGCAGCCGGGAGGCTCGGCCTCGGGCTCGCCCGCGCGACAATGGGTTCGACCTGGCGGACGATGCGGGTACGCGCACCGCCCGGGTGCCGCTCGGCATCTGCCCGATGCTGGGCCTGTTCAGATGGTATCACCGGACCGTCGCCTGACCGTCCCGGCCTCAGCGGCCATTGGCGGCCTCCGCGAGGCGATCGGCGTTCTCGTTCAAGGTTGCGGCCGCCAGCCGCGCCGCGGCGATGCGGCCTTCAAGGTCGTCGACCGATCGCTGGCACGCCGCCGCCCTGTCCTGCAGGTCCCGGCTGAGGGCACGTAGGCTGGAGAGCTGGTCCCGCCAGGTGGCGATGCAGGCGCGCTGCTGCTCGAAGCTTGCCTCCAGCGCGCGCAGGGCGGCGCGCAGGCGTGCCTGCGGATCCAGCGGAATGCGCACGATATCGGCCGACCGGAACGGGGCTTCCTGCATCGCGACCATCCAAATTTTGATACGGAGGCGAGTTTATCGTGCGCCGTCGCCGCGTCAACCGTAAAGCGGCACGTCGCGGTCGCGACGGCCGGTCAGGATGGCCGCGTCGGGAAGGCCGCCTCGGCTCTGCGCGAGGCGGCGCGGCGGAAGCGATCCGGCGAGACGCCGAAGCGGCGGCGGAAGGCGTCGTGGAACCGCGAGATCGAGCCGAAGCCGGCGTCGAAGGCGATCGAGGCCACGTCGCGCCCGTCGGCGAGCAGCATCGACTGCGCAAGATAGAGCCGGTAGCGCGTCAGGTACTCGCCGAGCGTCATGCCGAGCGCCCCCTTGAACAGCGTCATCGCGTAATTCGGGTGCAGTCCCACCGCCTCCGCCACCGAGGCCGCGGTGATCCGGCTGGTGGCGTGCGAAGTCAGGAATTGCGCCATCGCGCACACCTTGGCGTCGCGGCCACCGCCTCGGCCGCCGGCCTCGCCGCCGCGATCCGCGCGGTCGGTCCAGCCGGTGAGGTCGACGCGGCGCAGTCGCAGCTCGATCTCCAGCCGGCCGAGCTCGATCAGGCGCTGGTCGCCGGACAGCAGCTCGCCGTGCAGCCGTTGCGGCCAGCACTCCTCGATCGGCTCGCGCGCGGCGACGAGGCCGCCCGCCAGCACCGCGCAGCGCAGCGCCGCCGAGAGCGGCAGGGCCAGGAACATCTCGATCGGCAGGTACAGGCAGACGAAGCGCGTGCCCGCGGCGACGGTAGCGGTGCGGTGCGGCACGGCGCCCCAGAACAGCAAGAGGTCGCCGGCGCGCACGGCGACGTCGCGGCCGCCGAACGCGTAGGTGGCACCACCGCTCAGGATCAGGTTGATCTCGAGCTGGCTGTGCGCGTGGGCGTTGCCCATCGGCAGCATCTCGGTCTGCCGGCCGGCCCAGAACACGTGCGGCGGGGGCTCGGGCGGTTCCTCAAGGAGCGACATCCAGGGGCCTTATCAATCTGAGGATCCGGGAGATCCCTAACGTCAAACCGGACGACACGCCAGCCGGGCCGTGCCTACAGTGGTTGGCAACGGCCTCGGGACCATGAGGGCCGCGTGGGAGAACAGGAATGTCCAAGCCGTTCAGGCTCGCCGCCCGCCTGGCGTCGGTCGCGTTGTTGCTCGGCGGCGCGGCATCGGGCGCGGCCCGTGCCGACACGCTCGTCGTCAATGCCGACACCTCGGACCCGCAGCCCAAGGCGGCGTTCCAGGACGTGGTGAAGCGCTTCGAGGCGGCCAATCCCGGCACCCAGGTGACGCTCAACGTCTACGACCACGAGAGCTACAAGCAGTCGATCCGCAACTGGCTGACCTCGGCGCCGCCGGACGTGGTGCTCTGGTACACCGGCACGCGCATGCGGCAGTTCGTGCAGCCCGGCCTGCTCGCCGACGTGAGCACGCTCTGGACCGCGCCGATCAAGCAGGCCTTCGGCACCACCGCGGTCGACCTGGTCACCGACGACGGCAAGCAGTACGCGGTGCCGTACACCCAGTATCAGTGGGGCATCTACTATCGCGCCGACCTGCTCAAGAAGGCTGGCGTCGGTCCGATCGGGAGCTGGGACGATCTGCTCGGCGCGTGCGACAAGCTCAACGCCATCGGCGTGGCACCGTTCTCGCTCGGCTCGAAGGATCTGTGGCCGACCGCCGGCTGGTTCGACTATCTCGACCTGCGCATCAACGGCTATGCCTCGCACATGCAGCTGGCGTCGGGGAAGATGTCCTACCTCGATCCCAAGGTGCGCGACGTTTTCGCCCACTGGAAGCAGCTTCTCGACCATAAGTGCTTCGTCAAGAACCACACCGAGCTGAGCATGCAGGAAAGCCAGTCGGTGCTGTTCCAGGGGCGGGCGGCGATGATGCTGGTCGGCAACTTCATCACCGCGAACTTCACCCCCGAGACCCAGCAGCTGATGCAGTTCCAGCCCTTCCCGGCGATCACGCCCGGGGTGGCGGCGGCCGAGGACGCGCCGATGGACGCCGTCTCGATCCCGCAGGGTGCCAGGAACAAGGCGGGGGCGATGAAGTTCCTCGCCTTCATGATGCAGCCCGACGTGCAGACCGAGATCAACCGGTACGAGAAGCAGATCCCCGCCAACGGGCAGGCCAAGCTGATCGACGACCGGTTCCTGCTCCAGGGTCGCAAGCTGCTGGCGGCGACCCCGGATCACGCGCAGTTCTTCGACCGCGACACCAACGAGGCGCTGGCGACGCTGGCGATGAAAGGCTTCCAGGAGTTCATGGTGCGCCCGGCGCGGCTGAACCGCATCCTGACCGACATCGACCGCGCGCGGCTGCGAATCTACGCGTCCGACAACTGAGTCCCCCGGCATGTCGGCGACCCTGCATCGGCGCGCCGGCACGCTGGCGCCGCTGGCCTTCATCGCGCCGGCGGCGCTGTTCTTCTCGGTGTTCGTGCTCTACCCGATTGCCGACAGCATCTGGGTCTCGCTGCACGACTGGGACGGCGTGCACCGCATGCGCTGGGTGGGCTTGGGCAACTACGTCGAGCTGTTCGGCGACGACGTGTTCTACACGGCCCTGGTCAACAACATCTGGTGGCTGCTGGCCTACATGCTGGCGCCGGTGTTCGGGCTCGCGATCGCGCTGTTCCTGAACCAGAACGTGCTCGGCATGCGGCTGTACAAGTCGCTGTTCTTCTTCCCGTTCGTGATCTCCCAGGTGGTGGTCGGCCTGGTGTTCTCCTGGTTCTTCAACGGCGACTTCGGGCTGCTGAATCTCGGCCTGCACGCGCTCGGCCTGCCCGGCGTCTCGCTGCTCGGCGACGCCACCTGGGCGACGCCGGCGGTGATCGTCGCCGGGCTGTGGCCGCAGACCGCGTACTGCATGATCCTCTACCTGACCGGGCTGACCGCGGTGAACGGCGAGGTGGTCGAGGCGGCGCGCATGGATGGCGCGGTCGGCTGGGGGATGCTGTGGAACATCATCATCCCGCAGCTCAGGCCCGCGACCTTCATCGCCGTGGTGGTGTCGGTGGTCGGCGCGCTGCGCTCGTTCGACCTGGTCTCGATCATGACCAAGGGCGGCCCATACGACAGCTCGGCGGTGCTCGCCTACTACATGTACGAGCAGACCTTCCTGTCGTTCCGCTACGGCTATGGCGCTGCGATCGCGGTGGTGCTGTTCGCGATCATGGACGTCTACATCGCGTTCTTCCTGTTCTACATGCTGCGCCGGGAGCGACGCTGATGTTTCCCCGTCCGATCCAGACCGCCTCGCCCGGCGCACAGGCGCTGTACCGCTTCGCCCTGCCGTTCAGCCTGCTGATCTGGCTGCTGCCGCTGCTGGCGATCTTCCTCACCTCGGCGCGCACCGCGACCGATCTGGCGCGCGGCAACTACTGGCGCTGGCCGACCGGCACCAACCTGCTCGGCAACTACGCCGCGGTGTTCACCTCCTCGCCCACCGGCCGCTACCTGCTGAACTCGCTGGAGATCACCCTGCCGGCGGTGGCCGGCACCCTGGTGCTCTCGACGCTGGCCGGCTTCGGGCTGGCGAAGTTCCGCTTCCGCGGCAACACCGCGATCCTGGCGATCTTCATCGCCGGCAACTTCGTGCCGTTCCAGATCCTGATGATCCCGGTGCGGGACCTGATGATCCACGTCTTTCCGCTGTACGACACGGTGTGGGCGCTGGTGGTGTTCCACGTCGCCTTCCAGACCGGGTTCTGCACCCTGTTCATGCGCAACTTCATGCGCGAGATCCCGGACAGCCTGATCGAGGCGGCGCGCATGGACGGCGCCGGCGAGTTCGGCATCTTCCGCCTGATCGTGCTGCCGCTGGTGCGGCCGGCGCTGGCGGCACTCGCGGTGCTGGAGTTCACCTTCATCTGGAACGACTATTTCTGGGCGCTGGTGCTGGTGCAGTCCGACAGCGCGCGTCCGATCACCGCCGGGCTGCAGGCGCTGCAGGGCATGTGGCTGGCCTCGTGGCAGCTGATGTCGGCCGGCGCGATCATCGCCGCAGCACCCTCGGTCGGCATCTTCTTCCTGATGCAGCGCCACTTCATCTCCGGGCTGACGCTGGGAGCGGTGAAGGAATGAGCAGCCACCGGCTCGACGGTGCGGCGACCACGCTGCTGCTGCTGCAGCGCGGCACCGAGCTGCCGGAGATCGTCCACTGGGGCCAGCGCCTGCCGGACGGGCTCGCGCTCGAGGGCGTGGCCTCGCTGCGCGACCGCGCGACGCGCCGCAACGGGCTCGACGAGGACCATGTCGAGGCGGTGCTGATGCCGACGTTCGGCACCGGCGCGTTGCGCGCCCCGGCGCTGGCGGCGAGCCGCGGCGGCGTCGACTGGACCGCCGACTTCACCGACGTGGCCGTGCGCGCCGAGCCCGGCATGCTGCACGTCGCGGCGCGCGATCCGGCGGCGCGGCTGCTGCTCGAGATCACCCTGGCGCTGGCGCCGGACGGCGACCTGCTGCGCACGCACGCGCGGCTGAGCAACGCCGGCGAGGCGCCGCTGCAGCTGGAGCGGCTGGCGGCCGGCGTGTTCCTGCTGCCGGCGGGTGCGGACGAGCTGCTGGTGTTCGACGGACGCTGGGGGCGCGAGTTCGCCGCGCGCCGGGTGTTG
>CAXTOC010000010.1:0-26704 GCA_964245725.1 uncultured Acetobacteraceae bacterium
GATCTACACCCTGATGCGCCAGCTCACCGAGCGCGGCTACGCCATCATCATGGTCTCCTCCGAGCTGCCCGAGATCGTCGGCATGAGCGACCGGGTCGCGGTGTTCCGCGAGGGCCGCATCGTCCGCACCCTGGACGTCCACGAGATCAACCCGAACGACGTCATGCGGCACGCCACCGCAGGAGATATCGATGAGCTCGTCTAAGACCATGGCCGCCCCCGGCGGCCAGAGCGCGCTCGCGCTGTCGCTGCGACGTGCCACCCGGTTCACCGCCTTCTACCCGCTGCTCGGGCTGATCGTGGTGTCGATCGTGATGGTGTTCGCGTCCAACAGCTTCCTGTCGGCCAGCAACATCAGCAACATCCTGCGCCAGGTCTCGATCAACGCCCTGATCGCGGTCGGCATGACCTATGTCATCCTGACCGGCGGCATCGACCTGTCGGTAGGCGCGGTGATGGCGCTGGCCGGAACGCTCGCGGCCGGCCTGATGGCGGGCGGCATGAACGGCGTGCTGGCGCTGGTCGTCTGCTTGGCTGTCGGCCTCGCTTTCGGCCTCGCCAACGGCGCCTTCGTGGCGTTCGCCGGCATGCCGCCGATCATCGTGACGCTGGCCACCATGGGCATCGCCCGCGGCCTCGGGCTGATCTACACCGGCGGCTACCCGATCAGCGGCCTGCCGAACTGGATCAGCTGGTTCGGCTCGGGCAGCGTGCTCGGCCTGCAGGCGCCGATCTTCATCATGATCGTGGTCTATATCCTGGGCTGGGTGCTGCTGGAACGAACGCCGTTCGGCCGCTACGTGTACGCGATCGGCGGCAACGAGACCGCGACCCGGCTGTCCGGCGTGCGCGTCGCGCGCTCCAAGCTCATCATCTACGCGCTGAGCGGCTTCACCGCGGCGATCGCGGCGGTGGTGCTGACCGGGCGACTGATGAGCGGGCAGCCGAACTCCGGCCAGGGCTTCGAGCTCGACGCCATCGCCGCGGTGGTGCTGGGCGGCACCTCGATCGCCGGCGGCCGGGGCTCGCTGATCGGCACGCTGCTGGGCGCGCTGCTGCTCGGCGTGCTCAACAACGGGCTGAACATGGTCGGCGTGAACCCCTACGTGCAGACCGTGGTCAAGGGCGGGATTATCCTGCTCGCCATCTACATCGGCCGCGAGCGGCGCAAGACGGGCTGACCCCGCCGCGGACGCGCGCTGCACCCGCCGCACCGGAACATCGGAACTGAAAGCGATCGTGCCATGGACCGCCAGAACAACAGGATGACCGCCGTCGTCTGCCACGGCCCTGAAGACTACCGGGTCGAGCAGGTCGACCGCCCCAGTCCCGGCACCAACGAGATGGTCATCCGCATCTCCGCCTGCGGCATCTGCGCCAGCGACTGCAAGTGCTGGTCGGGGGCCAAGATGTTCTGGGGCGAGAACCCGTGGGTGAAGGCGCCGGTGATCCCGGGGCACGAGTTCTTCGGCGTGGTGGACGAGCTCAGTCCGGAGGCGGCCGAGCATTTCGGCGTTTCTGCCGGCGACACCGTAATCGCCGAGCAGATCGTGCCCTGCGACCGCTGCCGCTATTGCCGCGAGGGCAGCTACTGGATGTGCGAGGTGCACAACATCTTCGGCTTCCAGCGCGATGTCGCCGACGGCGGCATGTCCGAGTACATGCTGCTGCCGAAGACGGCGCGGGTGCACAGGATCCCCCGATCGATGCCGCTGGAGGACGCCGCGATTATCGAGCCGCTTTCCTGCGCGATCCACGTGATCCAGCGCAGCGACATGCGCCTGGACGACGTGGTGGTAATTGCCGGCGCCGGCCCGATCGGGCTGATGATGGTGCAGGTGGCACACCTGCGCACGCCGAAGAAGCTGGTGGTGATCGACATGGTCCCCGAGCGCCGGGACCTGGCGCTGAAGTTCGGCGCCGACGTGGTGATCGACCCTGCGAACGAGGACGCGGACGCGATCGTGAAGGGGCTGACCAACGGCTACGGCTGCGACGTGTACATCGAGGCGACCGGCGTTCCGGCCGGGGTGACGCAGGGGCTGCAGCTGATCCGCAAGCTCGGCCGCTTCGTCGAGTTCTCCGTGTTCGGCAAGGAGACCAGCGTCGACTGGTCGGTGATCGGCGACCGCAAGGAGCTGGACGTGCGCGGCGCGCATCTGGGACCGTACTGCTATCCGATCGCCATCGACCTGCTCGACCGCGGCTTGGTGACGTCGAAGGGCATCGTCACCCATGACTACGCGTTCGAAGACTGGGACGAGGCGATCAAGGTCGCAAACTCGCTCGACTCGATCAAGGTGCTTCTCAAGTCGGCCTCGGCCTTCGCCTGAGATGGCCGGGACAATGCCCATGGACGCGGTGCCCACCGATGCGGTGATCGGCGTGGACGTGGGAACGGGCAGCGCGCGCGCCGGCCTGTTCTCGTTGGATGGTGCCATGCTGGCGCAGGCCAGCCGGCCGATCCGCGCCTGGCGGCCGGAGCCCGGCTACGTGCAGCAGTCCACGGCCGACATCTGGGCTTCCGTCTGCGCGTCCGTGCGCGAGGCCTGCGCCGGAACCGACGTCCGGGTGGTCGGCATCGGCTTCGACGCCACCTGCTCGCTGGCGGTGGTGGACGCGGCGGGCGGTCCGGTCTCGGTCGATCCGGACGGGGCGCCGGAGCAGGACGTGGTGGTGTGGATGGACCATCGTGCCGGCGCAGAGGCGGACCGGATCAACGCCGGGCAGCACGAGGTGCTGCGCTATGTCGGCGGCCGCATCTCGCTGGAGATGGAAACGCCCAAGCTGCTGTGGCTGCGCGAGCACCGGCCGGAGGCGTGGGCCAAGGCGGCGCAGTTCTTCGACCTGCCGGACTACCTCACCTGGCGCGCCACCGGCAGCACCACGCGCTCCTTGTGCTCCACCGTGTGCAAGTGGACCTATCTCGGCCACGAGGCGCGCTGGGACGAGGCGTATTTCCGCTCGATCGGCCTGGGCGAGCTGGCCGACGAGGGGTTCCGCCGCATCGGCACAGACATCCGCCCGATGGGCGAGGCGATCGGCACGCTGTCGCTCGAGGCGGCGGAAGCGCTCGGGCTTCCGGCCGGGATCCCGGTCGGCGCGTCGGCGATCGACGCCCATGCCGGCGGCATCGGCACCATCGGTGCTGCGGTGCGCGGCGAGGCGCCGGACCAGGAGGCACTGTTCCGCCGCCTGGCGCTGGTGGGCGGCACGTCGAGCTGCCACATGACGGTGTCGGCCGAGCCCCGCTTCGTGCCGGGGGTGTGGGGCCCGTACTACGCCGCCATGGTGCCTGGGCTGTGGCTGAACGAGGGCGGCCAGTCGGCGGTCGGCAGCCTGATCGACCACATCATCACCACCCACGCCGCCTACCCGGCGCTGGCGCAGGCGGCGTCGGAAGCGGGGCAGACCATCTACCAGGTGCTGAACCTGCGCCTGGACCGGCTGGCGGAGCGGGTGCCGTTCCCGGCGGCGCTGACGCGCGAGCTGCACGTGATGCCGGACTTCCACGGCAACCGCTCGCCGCGCGCCGACGCCAGCCTGCGCGGCATGATCTCCGGCCTGCGCCTCGGCGCCGACGCGGACGACCTGGCCGTCCTCTACCTCGCCACCGTGCAGGCGATCGCCTACGGCACCCGCCACATCATCGAGACGGTGAACGGGCAAGGGGCCGCGATCAACACCGTGCTGGCGTCGGGCGGCGGCACCAAGAACCCGGTGTTCCTGCGCGAGCACGCCGACGCCACCGGCTGCGCCGTGGTGCTGCCGCAGGAGCCGGAGGCGGTGCTGCTGGGTGCGGCGGTGCTGGGTGCGGTCGCGGGGGGTGCGCATCCGAGCATCCGCGAGGCGATGGCGGCGATGAGCCGGGCGGGGGCGGTGGTGGAGCCCAATACCGGCGCCATTCGCGCCTATCATGACGCCAAGTATGCGGTGTTCCAGCGCATGTATGACGACCAGATGGCCTATCGGGATCTCATGTCCTGATCCGACGCCTGAGCCTGCCTGTCCCGGCGGAAAGGTCTGGAACGAGTCCAGTCCAGCATCTCTGATGCTGCAGCAATGTTTGACGCCTATTCCAAATATCAAGCAGTGACAACCTGTCCCATCGCGCTGACATACCCGTTCAAGAAGAGCGGCACATGAGCCTCGCCGGACAGGACTGCCTTGGCTTTCACGAGAAACAGCGCGCGTTGCTCAAGACCGTTCATCAAGGGGCCGTTGATGACTCTGGTTATCTGACGCAAATCATCCGCATCTGCTGGAGAATTGAGGTGCTTATGGGTTCAGAACTCGCCTGCCGTCCGGACGGCAATCCTGGGATCATCGACCTCGGTCGGATTCTCTTCGAGATCGAGTTGTAGAGCTTTGTCGACAACACGATAGTTCGTCCTGCCCGTCAGCTATATGAAGCCGCGTCCTTTGAACCGCGGTCCATCACCAGGCTGGTTGTTACCCAGCGACGTCCTGCCCTCATACTTCTTGCCGCTGACTTCATCTTCCATATGGCTGTAGCCGAACGACTCCTCACAGGTCTGGGCCAGGAAGTGCGCTTGCCGGAGCAGACCGGTGATGCCGTATAACGGCAGGATGGTGTCAAAGAAGGGCCCGGCCCGTCGGATGATCTCTTCCTGCTTTGCCGCACGCTCCTTGTTCTTGACAAAATCCGGTGCGATTGCCGGTAGCACTGCCGAATTGGTGAATGTCATGCCGACTCCCGATGACAGGAGGCTTACGTGAGAACGATGGCAGAGGCACTCGTTGTCGTTCTGACAGTTTCCGCGTTTGCGGCGCGGGCTGATGACAACAGCCTACAATCCTCTGGATGTGCGCCAGTCCGGCAGATCACGTTCAGGAAGGGCACAACGGAGGCAGTGGTCAAGGACGTGCTCGGGCGCACGGAAACCCGTTGCTACGACTTCTTCGCTCGAACCGGACAGGAACTGGCGGTCAGGCTGGCGAGCGAAAGCGGCAACGTGTTGTTTGCCATCTACCAGCCCGGCTGGAACCTGAAAAAAGGCGATGACGACGTCCAGCAGCTCGAGGTGCCTCTCAAGGGTGCTGCTCTCGATGACGAGGCCAACCACTTCTCGGGACATCTTCCTGCTTCCGGAAATTATCTGCTGGTTGTCGGGCTGTTGCGTGGTGGTGCGGGAGACTACTCGACGACGATCTCGATTCGCTGAGGGCTGATCCGGACGCCCCTGGACGCGTTCGCCAAGCTGTCCAGTCAGCTGGCCCGAACCCGTCGATCGACGTCCCATCCACCATCGACGGGTCCCTGCTCAGCAGGAAGCTGATGACGCTGGCGACCTCTGCCGGCTTGATGAAGCGGCCGAGCGGGATCCGGCCCAGCATCGGCGCCGATCTGGCTTGGTCCGACCAGGCGAACTTACCCATCGTCGGGATCCGGTGGGGCGCAACCGATTCCGCTTATTCCGCTTAGTCGTCACGAACGGCTCCAATGACAAACCGGCCGGATCCGATCCCTGGAGACGCAATACATGAACACCTACGGCCCCTCGTTCGGCATCGGCTTCGTGACCGGGCTGCGCAGCATGACCGCCACCGCCGCGTTGAGCTGGGCCGCCTCGCTCGGGCGGGCGCGGATCGGCTGGATCCCGGGCAGTCCCCAGCCGCGCGCCCTCGCCACCCTGGCCGCACTCGGCGAGATGGCGGGCGACAAGATGCCGTTCGCGCCGGACCGCCGAATCGTGCCGTCCTTCCTGGCCCGCCTCGCGATCGGTGTGCTCGGCGGTGCGGCGCTGGCCGAACGGAACGTGTCGCTGCCGGGTGGTGCCGCGTCCGGCATGGCCGGCGCCCTGCTCGGCACCCTGCTGGGTCGCGCCGCCCGCGGTGCCAACACCCGAACCCGCCTGGACTGGACCCGGGCCCTGACCAAGGACGCGCTCGCCGCCGGGCTCGCCACCGTCCTGGTGCATCAATCCAGGGTGCTGCCCCGCGCATGACCGGCCCCGCGGTTCGGTAGCGGGCCGCTTCGGGTCCGGGCAGCATCGGGGAAGCTGCGTTCACGACTCACCTCGGGAAGGCCGTCTCCACGCCTTCCGACGGTGTCACGCCCGGTTGATCGCCGCACGGCCTTCAGCCACTGGTGCCTCCATGCGCATCGATGAGCCCATGAACGCGCCGCCGCCGAGCATCGCCCACCCTGTCCGCAATCCCGAGCTGGACTGGCTGCGTGCCTACGCGGTTCTCCTGGTCATGGTGCTCCACCTGGCCAGGATCCTGGGCCCGGATCCTGGACCTTTCCGCCCCATGTTCGACGCGCTCGACTTCAGCGGCGGCGTCGACCTGTTCTTCGCCATCTCCGGCTTCGTCATCGCCGGATCGCTCGAGCCGCTCTGGGCGTTGCCGCGGCCGCGCGATGAGCATCGCGGCTATGCCCGTGCGATCGTCTGGCGATTCTTCGTCAAGCGGTTCTGGCGTCTCTGGCCCGCCTCGACCTTGTGGATCACCTATTGCCTAGCCTTGTCCTGGATCTGTCACGGGCTGGGCGGCTGGCCGCCGATCCGGCACGTCGCCTCCGAATGGCTCACCGCGATCGTGCCGGTCTACGAGCTGCGTGAGTTCCGAAGCCCCGGCGTGCTCGGATACTTCTGGACCCTTTCGGTGGAGTGGCAGTTCTACGCCGTGTTCCCGTTCCTGCTGCTCGGCATCCGCCCGGCTGGCGCCCGCATGGCGGCCCTGGCGCTGCTGTTCGGGCTCGGCCTCTACACCAACGAGATCTCCTGGATGCTCCGCTTCTCCTCCATCGTGGCCGGCATCGGGATCTACGTGATGTACCGGTCCGGATGGCTCGTCATCGCCGCCCACCGTCTGCCGCCGGCGCGGCCGTGGCCGCGCTTCTGGCTTACCGCGTCGCTGCTGGTGATCCTCGTCACGGTGCCGCAGCGGGCGGGCTCGATGCTGATCGGCCAGCTCGGATTGGCGTTGCTGTGCACGATCCTGGTGATGATGGCGGCAGCCGATCGCGATCTGGTAAGCGACTGCTTCCTGCCCCACCTGATGAGCTGGATCGGCCTGCGCTCCTATTCGCTCTACCTGTGCCACATCCCGGTGGCGTTGACCCTGTCGGCGCTGTTGGACAGGTTCGGAAGTCCCGGCCTCGCCACCGGTACCGTCTGGACGCAGCTGGGGGCGCTTGTTCTGGCATTGACGGCAGCCCTTGTCCTGGCCGACCTGAGCTATCGCCGCGTGGAGCTGCCACTGCAACGGCGCCGCCATTTCCGTCCCGACTCGTGATGCCGCCGAGCCGGATGGCCTGCAGCGCCGGAGTGACCGGTCAGCTGATCCGCAACCCCCCGTCGACGTCGATCGACACCCCGTTTACCATCGACGCGTCGTCACTCAGCAGGAAGCTGATCACGCTGGCGACCTCCGCCGGCTGGATGAAGCGGCCGAGCGGGATCCGCCCCAGCATCGGCGCCGACTTGGCCGGGTCCGACCAGGCGAATTCGCCCATCGGCGTCAGGGTGATGGTCGGGTTGACGCTGTTGGTGCGTATGCCCTGCGGCCCGAGCTCCAGCGCCAGCACCCGCGTCAACGCGTCGAGCCCCGCCTTGGAGGCGCAGTACGCCGCGTGGTTGGCGAACGCCATGGAGGACGCGACCGAGGACAGGTTGACGATCGCACCCCCCTTGCCGCGCCGGACCAGGTCGCCCGCCACCACCTGCGCCAGACGCAGCGGCGCCAGCGTGTTGACCGCCAGGATCGCCCCGAAGCTGGCCATGGTCGTGTCCAGCACCGACTCCAGGATGGTGATGCCGGCGTTGTTCACCAGCCCGTCCAGCGGCAGCGCGCCCGCCACCGCCTCGGCCGCCGCTTCCAGATCGGCGAGGTCGATCGCAATGGTGGCGCAGCCGGTTTCCGCCCGCAGGGTGTCGAGGTCCGCCGCCGCCCGGCTCAGCGCCACCACCTCGGCGCCGTCGGCCACCAGTCGGCGCACCGTGTCCCGCCCAATCCCCTTGCCGGCGCCGGTGACCAGGATGCGCCGGCCAGCGAGCTTCGTCGTCATCGTGTTCCGTCCTCGTCCTCAAGCTCCGTGAACGTCGTTCACGCTGCCAACAGGTCCCGTCCCGCCAGGAGCGCCTCCATTGACGGGGGGCGGCCGCGGAAGGCGACATAGAGCTGCATCGGGTCGGCGGTGTCGCCGGCGGCGAGCACGCTGCGCAGCCGGGCCGCGGTCGCCGGGTCGAACGGGTCGCCCGCCTCCTTGAACGCGTCGAACCCGTCCGCGTCCAGCACCTCCGACCACATGTAGGAATAGTATCCGGCCGCGTAGCCGCCGCCGGCGAACAGGTGCTGGAAGTGCGGCGGACGGTGCCGGAGGCCGATCTCGGCGGGCATGCCGATGCCCTGGAGGAACTCCCGCTCGAACGCCTCGATGTCGAGGCTGCCCGGGTCGGGATGGCGGTGCAGCGCCATGTCGATCAGCGCCGACGACGTGAACTCCACGGTGGCGAAGCCCTGGTTGAAGGTGCGGGCCGACAGCAGCCGCTCGATCAGCGCGTCGGGGATCGGGGCGCCGGTCTCGTGGTGCCGGCAGTACGCGCGCAGCGTCTCCGGCAGCGCCATCCAGCGCTCGTAGACCTGCGACGGGAACTCCACGAAGTCGCGCTTCACCGAGGTGCCGGATTGCGTCGGGTAGCGCACCCGGCTCAGCAGGCCGTGCAGCCCGTGGCCGAACTCGTGGAACAGCGTGCGCGCGTCGTCGAAGGAAAGCAGGGTCGGCTCGGAGCGGGCGAAGTTGTTGTTGTTGACGATGATCGGCGTGACCGGCGCGTCGAGGTTCTCCTGGTCGCGGTAGCTGCTCATCCAGGCGCCGGAGCGCTTGTCGCCGCGCGCGAAATGGTCGGCGAGGAACAGCCCGACATGCCCGTCCGCGTCGCGCACCTCGTACGCGCGCACGTCGGGATGGTAGGCCGGCACGTCGGGGCGCGGGATGAAGCTCAGCCCGAACAGGCGACTCGCGGTGTCGAACGCCGCCTGCTGGATGTTCTCCAGCACGAAGAACGGCTTGGTTTCCGCCTCGTCCAGCGCGTAGTCGGCGCGGCGCACCTTCTCGGCGTAGTAGCGCCAGTCCCAGGGGGCGAGCGGCCCTTCCAGGCCCTCGGCGCGCGCCACCGCCAGCAGCCGGTCCCGCTCGGCCAGCGCCTTGGCACGCGCGGGTGCCCAGACCTGCTGCAGCAGCGCGTCCGCCGCCTCCGGGGTGCCGGCCATGGTGTCGTCCAGCCGGAAGGCGGCGAAGTCGGGATAGCCGAGCAGCTGCGCCTTTTCCCGACGCAGCGACAGGATCTCGGGGATCAGCGGCCGGTTGTCGTGCGGCCCGGGATGGGTGCCGCGCGCGATCCACGCCTCGTAGGCCGCCTCGCGCAGGTCGCGCCGGTCGGAGAAGCACAGGAACGGCTCGATCAGCGAGCGCGACAGGGTGATCGCGTAGCCGGGCAGGCCGCGGTCGGTCGCCGCCTGCGCGGCGCCGTCGCGCACGAACTCCGGCAGCCCGTCCAGGTCGGCCTCGGTAATCGCGAGGTGCCACGCCTTTTCGTCGTGCAGCACGTTCTGGCCGAACTGCGTGTGCAGCACCGCCAGCCGCTCGGAGATGGCGCTCATGCGTTGCCGCTGCTCGGGCCCGAGGGCCGCGCCGCTTCGCATGAAGCCGCGATGCACCCGGTCGAGCAGGCGCAGCTGGTCCGGCTGGAGGCCGAGCGCATCGCGCCGCGCATGCAACGCGTCCACGCGCCGGAACAGGTCGGGATCGAGCGATACCCGCATGCCATGCTGCGCCAGCAGCGGCGACAGGGTGCGGTCGAGCGCTTCCAGCTCGGGACCGCCCAGGCTGACGGACAGGTTGGAGAACACCGCGCCCACCCGCGCCAGCGCCCGGCCGCTTCGCTCTATCGCCTCGATCGTGTTGGCGAAGTCGGGCTCGGCCGGGTCCGAGCCGATCGCCGCGATCTCCGCCAGGTGCTCTGCCATCGCCTCGGCGAAGGCGGCCTCGAACTGGTCCGGCCGGATCCGGTCGAACGGCGGCGCCCCGAACGGCGTGGTCCAGGGGAGGAGAAGGATGTTGCTGTCGCTCATGGGCCCGACTCGGTGCAGAAGCCGCACGCCGGGTCAAGCGCCACCCCGTCAGCCGGGCCGGAGCCGGATCTCGCGCAGCCGCTGCAGCAGGTAGTCGCCCGCGGTGATCGGCTCGGGGAACAGGTTTCCCTCCGGCCCGATGCAGCCGGGCAGGGTGGCGATGCGGTACTCCATGTTCGGCGCCAGGAAGAACGGCATCGAGTAGCGGCTCCGTGCCGCTGCGGCGCCGAGGGGGTTCACCACCCGGTGCGTGGTGGACGGGTACGCGCGGTTGGTCAGCCGCTGCATCATGTCGCCGACGTTGACCACCAGCGTGTCCGGCTCCGCCTCCACCGGCAGCCAGTGGCCCTCGCGGGTCAGGATCTCCAAACCGGACGCGGTGGCGCCGACCAGCAGGGTGATCAGGCTGATGTCCTCGTGCGCTTCCGCCCGCACCGCCGGCAGGTGTCCGGGATCGATCGGCGGATAGTGCAGGGCGCGCAGGATCGAGTCGCCGTGGTCCACCACGGTGGCGAAGAAGTCCGAGGGCAGGCCGAGGTCGCGCGCGATCGCCGTCAGCACCCGGCCGCCTGCCGCCTCCATCGCGCGGAACAGCGCGGTCGCGTGCCTCCGGAAGCCGTCCACTTCCGCGGGCCACACGTTGGGCCGCAGCACCGGGTCGTCCGGCCGCGGGTCGTCGCGGCCGACGTGGAAGAACTCCTTGAGGTCCGGGATCGTGCTGGTCCTGGCCGTTTCCACCCGGAACCCGACATAGCCGCGTCCGCCGCCGCCCGGCGTGCGCACGGCATAGCGGGCCTTGGTTTCCGTCGGCAGGGCGAAGAACCGCGCGAAGTCGGCATAGGCCGCCTCGATCAACCCGGGTGCGATGCCGTGGTGGTCGAAGCAGCAGAAGCCGAAGCGGCGGTAGGACGCGCCGAGCTCGGCCGCGAACGCGTCCGCGTCGCCGTCCAGCCGGCGCAGGTCGAGGGTCGGGATCCGCTCGGTGCTCATACCATCCCCTTGATGCGCAGCAGCCCGAAGGCGGCGATCGTCACCATGCAGGTGATCCGCCCGTCGGCGATCATCGCCTCGACCTCGGGCAGCGGGAATGCCTGCGCCACCATGTCCTGCTCGCTCGCTTCGCGGGCGACCGCGGTGCGGCCGAGGCCGGTGGCCAGGAACACGTGCCCCTTCTGGTTGGAGTACCCGGCTCCCTGGAACAGCGTGCCGGCGTGGCGCAGCGCCGACGCCACCAGCCCGGTCTCCTCGGCCAGCTCGCCGGCGGCGATCTGCGCGGGCGTCGCGTCCAGCCGCTCCTCCCACATGCCCATCGGCAGCTCCCACAGCCGCCGGCCGATCGGGTAGCGGAACTGCTCGACCAGGGTCAGGCTGCGGCCCGTCCCCGTCTCGTCCACCGCCGCGATCACCACGAAGTCGTCGCGCTCGATCACCCCGTACAGCCCGTCCGACCCGTCCGGGCGGCGGATGACGTCCTCGCGCAGGCGCAGCCAGCGGTTCTCGTAGGCGATCCGGCTGGACAGGGTGGCGTATCCGCCGTCGTCCGGCACCGGCCGCCTGTGCTCCTGCCCGTGCTCCTGACCGGGCTCATGGTCGTCGCGCATCTGGGCCGCCGCCTCCCCTCGTTGTAACATCGCCTCGCGACGTTTCGCCGCCATGCCGCCCGGCCACGATAGCACCCGCCCGGGCAACAGGAGCCATCGCCGCATGTCCGCCCCGCCGCTGTTCCGGGCGATCCGCGTCACCCCGACCTGGCGGATCGCCTCCACGGTGTACCTCACCCTGCTGTGCTACATCACCATCGGCCTGCCGCTGGCGGTGATCCCGGTGTTCGCCCACCACGTGCTCGGCTTCGACGCGGTGGTGGCGGGGCTGGCGGTCAGCCTGCAGTACCTGGCCACCTTCGCCAGCCGCCCGTTCGCCGGACGCACGACCGACACCGCCGGCCCGAAGCGCGCGGTGCTGCTCGGGCTGTCCGCCTGCGCGGGTGCCGGGCTGCTTCTCCTGCTGTCCGGCCTCGCCCGGCACCGGCCGCTGCCCAGCCTGCTGCTGCTTCTGCTGTCGCGCGGCCTGCTGGGCTGCGGCGAAAGCTGCACCGGCACCGGCTGCATCACCTGGGCGATCGGCCGGGTCGGCGTGTCCCGCACCGCGCAGATCATCTCGCTGAACGGCGTCGCCTCCTATGGCGGCATTGCTCTCGGCGCGCCGCTCGGCCTGGTGATCGCCGGCACGCGCGGCACCGTGCCGCTCGGCCTGCTGACCCTGGGGCTGGCCCTGGCCGGCCTCCTGCTGGCTCGCGGCAAGCCGGCGGTGGCGGCGCAGGGCGGCGGCGTGCGGGTCGGCTTCGCCCGCATCCTGCGCAGCGTGGCGCCCTACGGCGCCGCCCGGGCCCTGGGCTCGGTGGGCTTCGGCGTGCTGGCCGCCTTCGTGACCCTGTTCTACGACGTGGAAGGCTGGCGTCGCGCCGGCGTCACCGGCCCGGGGACCGCGCTGTCCGCGTTCGGCCTCGCCTTCATGCTGATGCGGCTGCTGCTCGCCGCCCAGATCAACCGGCGCGGCGGCCTCCTGGTCTCGATCGCCTCGTTCGCGGCGGAAACGGGCGGGCTGCTCCTGCTGTGGCAGGCGCCGACGCCGTTCGTCGCCGTGCTCGGCAGAGCCCTGACCGGCGCCGGCTTCGCGCTGGTGTTCCCGGCGCTGGGCGTGCTGGCGGTGGCGCGGGTGGCGCCAGGCAGCCGCGGCTCGGCGATCGGTGCCTACAGCGTGTTCCTCGACATCTCGCTCGGGCTCAGCGGCCCGCTGCTCGGCCTGATCGCCAGGAACCACGGCTACCGGAGCCTGTTCCTGTGCGCCGCCGTTGCCAGCCTGATGGCGCTGGCGATCTGCGTCTGGCTGCGGGCGCGCCCGCCGGGCGGCCTCGCCTCCCCACCCGCCCTCGGATAGGCTCCGCTCCGCCCTCGATCCTCCCGGAGCACCCGCGATGCCGACCGCCCTTTCGTCCGTCGCCGTGTTCTGCGGCTCGCGCTTCGGCAGCAACCCCTCCTATGCCGAGGCGGCCGAGGCCACCGGGCGCGGCCTGGCCGAGGCCGGCATCCGCCTGATCTATGGCGGCGGCAAGGTGGGCCTGATGGGGGTGGTGGCGGACGCGGCCCTGGCGGCCGGCGGCGCGGTCCACGGCGTGATCCCCAGGTTCCTGCAGAGCCGCGAGGTGATGCACGACGGCGTCGAGAACCTCCTGGTCACGGACTCCATGCACGACCGCAAGCAGAGGATGTTCGAGGACGCCGACGCCTTCCTGGTGCTGCCGGGCGGCCTCGGCACCTTCGACGAGCTGTTCGAGATCGTCACCTGGCGCCAGCTCCGGCTGCACGACAAGCCGATCCTGATCGTCGACGTGGCGGGCTGGGCGCGCACCCTGATCGCGACGGTCGACCGCGCGATCGCCGACGGCTTCGCCGATCCTTCCGCCCGTGCCCTGTTCGAGCACGTACCCGACGTGCCGACGGCCCTGGCCCGCCTTGCCGAGCTCCGCCGGACCCGCCACGCGGTCCACGCCGGCGACCCGGCGATGCTGTAGGGATACCCTTGCCACCCCCGGTCCCGGCCTGTAAGACGCGCCGGAGCCGGAGTGTAGCTCAGCCTGGTAGAGCACTGTGTTCGGGACGCAGGGGCCGGAGGTTCGAATCCTCTCACTCCGACCAGCCTTCCCGCCGGATGGGTCGCAGGACGCGCCGAACCGGACGACCGGCCGCCCTGCGCCGTCGATCCGGGTGGCGGACCGGCGTCAGCGCCAGCCGGCAAGCTCCCGTCGCACCAGCCGCTCCAGCATGTCGATCGCCTCCGGGCTGTCGTTGAGACAAGGGATGGTCGCGAACTTCTCGCCGCCGGCGTGCTCGAACGCTTCGCGCACCTCGTTGCCGATCTCGTCCAGCGTCTCGATGCAGTCGGCCAGGAAACCCGGCGTCAGCACCGCGATCCGCCTGACCCCCGCCGCCGCCAGCTTCTTCACCCTGGGCTCGGTATAGGGTCCGAGCCAGCGGGTCGGCCCGAACCGGCTCTGGAACGTCAGCGGCAGCTCGCGCGGGCTCATGCCGAGCGCCTCGCGCAGCGCGGTGATGGTGCGCGCGCACTCGGTCACGTACGGGTCGCCGCGCTGCACGTATTCGACCGGCAGGCCGTGGAACGAGGCGATCAGCACCTCCGGGGTCCAGTCCAGCTCGGCCAGCCGCCGCCGCACGCCGATCGCCAGCGCCTCGACATACGCCGGATCGTCCGGGAACGACGGCATCGTGCGCAGCGCCGGCTGCCGGCGCAGCCGCATCAGGGCGCGGAACGCCTGGTCGTTGGCGGTCGCGGTGGTGGAAGCGGAATACTGCGGATAGAGCGGCAGGAGCAGGATGCGGTCGCAGCCGCGGGCGATCAGCCGGTCGATCGCCGCCGCGGTGCTCGGGGTGCCGTAGCGCATCCCCCATTCGACCGGGATGCCGTCGGTCGCGAGCCGGGCGTCGAGCTGCTCCGCCTGGCTGCGGGTGTAGGTGCGCAGCGGGCTCTCGTCGCGCGCCGTGTTCCAGATCCGCTTGTAGTTGGCGCCGGTCTTGCGCGGGCGGGTGTTGAGCACGATGCCCTGCAGGATCGGCTGCCAGATCAGCGGGCTCGCCTCGATCACGCGCCGGTCGGACAGGAACTCCGACAGGTAGCGCTTGATCGCCCGGTTGTCGGTGCCGTCCGGGGTGCCGAGGTTGACCAGCAGCACGCCGGCAGTGCCCGGCCGCACGGTGGCGGCGGCGGTACCGGGGTTGCCGGTCCGACGGTTCCTGGCGTCGATGAAGCTCATGCGCACAAGGTAGTGCGGACCGTGCCGCTCCGGGAGTGGGCGGCGGCGGCGGCGTTGCGGAAACGTTGCTCCTCCGTGGCCCCGCAGGCCGCGGTGAGGGCGCCGGCGTGGCCTGGCTCGCACCGGAGCTGCGGTCGCGTCGGGTTCCGGTCTGGCCGGACCGTTGCTCGCCTCCACGACGCACGGCGGCGACGCCAGGAACGGGCGGTCGGTCGCCGTCAGCTCTTTGCCACCCGTCGACGCATCTCGCCATAGGAAGGATCGATCGGTTCCGCTAGAAGCGACAGGATCCTGTTATGATCGCACTGCGGACGAAGTATCCTCCATGGCACAGCAGCACCTGACCGGCCTGTCGCTGCGCGACCTGGACTACGCCCTGGCGGTCGCGGAGCAGTCGCATTTCGGCCGTGCCGCCGAGCAATGCGGCGTCAGCCAGCCGGGCCTGAGCGAGCAGATACGCAAGCTGGAGGCGCTGCTCGGCACCCGGCTGTTCGAGCGCGGCCGCGGCGGCGTCAGCCCGACCGCATCCGGCCAGATCCTGCTGCGACAGATCGCGGTGGTGGTGCGCGAGGCCCGCTCGCTGATTGAGATGGCGCGCAGCCGGTCCGGCGCCCTGAACGGCCCGATCGACCTCGGCGTGATCCCGACGCTCGGCCCCTACTACGTGCCGCTGGTGCTGCGCGACCTTCGCGTGCAGTTCCCGAAGCTGGTGCTGCGGCTGCAGGAGAACCAGACGGTGGCGCTGCTGGACGCGCTGACCCGCTTCATCCTGGACGTGGCGCTGGTCGCCCTGCCGGTGGAGGGGGACGGCCTCGTCGCCCGGCCGCTGTTCTTCGAGCCGTTCCGCGTGCTGCTGCCGGCGGGCCATACGCTCGCAAACACCGACGAGGTGGCGCTGTCGGCGCTCGGTGCCGACGACCTGCTCCTGCTGGAGGAAGGCCACTGCCTGCGCGACCAGGCGATGTCGCTGTGCCGCGTGCCGGACGGCGCACAGTCCGGACGACGCGCGCCACGCACCGCCACCAGCCTGGAGATGCTGCGCCACATGGTCGCGGCCGGGGAGGGCTGCGCGCTGATGCCGGCCCTGGCCACCCGGGAAACCTCCGAGCTCAGCGGCCTGGTCCGCCTGCGCCCGCTGGACGCCGCCCGCGCCGGCCGCACCATCGGCCTGGTCTGGCGCACCACCGACCCGCGTGGTCCTGACTTCGACCAGCTCGCCACGCTGCTGCGCCGGAATGCGCCGGCGGAGATGCGGGCCCTCCCGGGCTGAGCCCGGCCGCCCGGTGCCGCCGCCGGCACCTTCGGCGGGGGCGGCGCCTGGGCCGGGTGAGGGCTGGCCTGGCGGCCGTTCCCGACCCTACGATGGCCGACAACCCGGCAGGCGATCGTCGAGACCGGGACCGGAGGGAATGATGACGTCAGCCGCCGCGCTGGATCCACGGCAACAGGTCCTGATGGATCGCGCCGTCAACCACCTGGTGACCCACCACAGCCCCAGCGGCCAGCGGGTTGGCTGGCTGATGATCGCCTCCATCCTGGTCGAGGCGTGGGACCTGTACTCCATCGCCTTCATCCTGATCTTCCTGCGCGAGCAGTTCCATCCTTCGCCGGCCCTGCTCGGCCTGGCCGGCGCCGGCACCCAGGGTGGGGCGATCGTCGGCGCGCTGCTCGGCGGCTGGCTGTCGGACCGGATCGGCCGGCGCGCGATCTTCCTCACCACCATGGTGATGTTCGTGGTGTTCGCCCTGGCGCAGGCCTTCGTGCCGAACATGGCCTGGCTGGTGGTGATCCGGCTGATCCTGGGCATCCCGCTCGGCAGCGACATCTCCAACGGCTACACCTACATCATGGAGTTCCTGCCGCGCGGCGAGCGCGAGGTGATGGGCAACCGGTGGCAGTTCATGTTCGCCGTCGGCGAAGTGTTCGCGCTGGCGGTGATCGCGCTGCTGCTGTGGATGGAGCTGCCGCACTGGCTGGTCTGGCGCCTGACCCTGGGCTTCGGCGCGGTGCCGGCCGCGATCATCTTCGCGCTGCGCTACAACCTGCCGGAAACCGCGATCTGGCTGATCCGTCGCGGCCGCTTCCGCGAAGCCAAGCAGGTGTCGGCCAGCATGTACCACGACCCGCTCGACTTCCTGCCCGACCAGGACGTCCTGCTGCCGCAGCCGCGCGCGCAGGACTTCCTCCAGCACATTCGCCGCGACAGGGTCCGCTGGCGCGCCACCCTGTTCGGCTGGATCGCCTGCTTCGCCCAGGGCAGCGAGTTCTCCACCTTCGCCTTCTACATCCCGGTGCTGTTCGTGCTGGTCGGCGTGTCCGGCGTGCTCGGCACCGACCTAGTCACGCTGCTGCTCTACGTCATCGCCGCGATCTCGGGCTGGATCGGCCCGCTGATCACGCCCCGGATCGGCCAGCGCGGCCTCAGCATCGCCGGCTTCGGCATCGTGTTCGTGTCGCTGCTGGTGGCCGGCTTCGCCATCAAGACGGG
Source organism: uncultured Acetobacteraceae bacterium (assembly GCA_964245725.1). Lineage (GTDB taxonomy): Bacteria > Pseudomonadota > Alphaproteobacteria > Acetobacterales > Acetobacteraceae > Lichenicoccus. Next base: position 17,418 of record CAXTOC010000010.1, read on the forward strand.
GCACACCCTGGTCCTGCCCTTCGCGGCCGCGGCGATGCTGTGGGGACACTACTGGGACGCGGAGAACGTGGTGACCATACCGTCCATGGTCGCCAGGCCGGAATATCGCGGCATCGCGTCGGGCTTCGCCTACGTGTTCGTCAAGCTGCCGTCCTTCCTGGCGATATTCCTGTTTCCCGTCCTGTTCACCGCGATCGGCCAGGGCAACGCGACACTGTTCACCGCGCTGTTTCCGCTGATCGGCCTGCTCGCGGCGATCTTCATCCTGCCCGAGGTGTACGGCTACCAGGAGGACTAGCTTGGACCCGGCCGCGCCGGGGCGGGTCGTCCGCTACCGCGCGGCCTCCGTCGCACGCAGCTCGCCAATGTGGCTTTCGACGATCTTGTGCGTTTCCGCCGCGAACGCGCGCAACCTCGGGTTGGTGCCGTTCTTCGCTTCCGCCGCGAACGCCGCCCCGTCCTTGGCGTGCACCGCCTCCATGTCCTTGAGGTAGGTCGAGTCGAAACGGGGTCCGGACAGCGCCTTGAGGTCGTCCAGCTGCTTCTGGAAGGTGGCGTTCAGGCTGTCCGGCAGGGTGATGCCGGCGTCGGACACGATCGCGTTCAGCTTGTCCCCGACCAGCTTGTGGTCGTGCGCCTCGGTGTTGCCCTGGTCCTTGACCACCTGCGTGCTGCCCTGGTCGGCAGCGGCCGCACCCGCCTGCACCTCGAACATGCCGCCCTGGCTCACCATCGCGACGAAGCGCTTGTCGGTATCCGACATGACCTCGGCGGCACGCGCCGCCTGCAGGACGGCGGCGGCCAGCAGGCCGGACAGCAGAAGCGCGGGAATGTGTCGCATGGGCACGTCCTGTTTCTCGTTCCGCAACACAACCATCCGGAACCGCTGCCGGTTCCGTGCCCTGCTCCGCCTCAGCGCAGCCGCGCGTTCGGCTCCAGCACCGTAGGCGCCGGTGCCGCACTGCACAGGGCCGGCGTCCAGCTCCGGATCAGCGCCTCGATCCGCTTCCGCAGTGCGTCGCGCTCGGCCAGGATCGGACGCGTTTCCGCCGTGCGATCCCGCTGCGGCAGGACGGCGAGCGGCGCCAGGCGCTGCGCCGCGACCATCGCCGGCACCTCCGACAGCGCCACGAAGCTGAGCGGCAGCACGATCTCCTGGGTCTGACCGCGCGTGGCCGACGCGGTCGCCCCGAGCCCGACCACCGCCGAGCCGACGGTGAAGCCGCCGGTGGCGGAGAACGAGCCGGTCAGGTCCAGCGACAGGTCATGCGCCAGCAGCGGTACTTCTGGGTCCGCCTGCTGCGCAGCACACTGCGCCGCCCGCGCCGCGGCAGCGAAGCGGGCAGGGTCAGCACCGACCGCGCTGACCGCACCGGCGGCCCCCAGCTCGCGCTGCACCTCTCCCAATGCCTGCCCGATGGTGACGGGGCTGCTGCTGCGGGCGCATCCGGCCAGCAGCAGGGCCAGCAGCAGGGCCAGCAGCAGGGCCGGCAGCAGCGCGAGGTGTCGCTGTCTCGTCGCCGGCACCGCTCAGGAACCGGGCACGCCGGCACCGCCATGGGCGCCCATGTCCAGGCTACCGCCCGGGAAGGCGCCGGCATCTCCGCCACGATGGGGTGCATCCGGCAGGCCGTTCGGCCGTACCTGGCTCGGCGACGGGCCCGGATCGTCCGACAGGTCGAAGACGCCGCGCAGGCGGTCCGACCCCGAGGCGCTGCCGGCAACGCCGGAAAAGGCAGGGAGGAACAGGATGGCAGGGAAACGCATCACCGTACCCTAGCCGGATCGTGACTGCCCTTTCCAGGGCGCTGCCGTCAGCGGCGGGCGTGGCGACAGGACGCACGAACCAGCACATCCGCAGCGGCAACGTCGCCGGCCGACGCATAGCCTGTCCTCCTCCGACCCGGTCCGGACCCGGCGCGAGGCGGATCGGCATGAACAGCGTTCTAGCTCCGAGGTCCCCGCTGCAACGGCTTCTTCTCCATCTCTTCCGGTTCCGGCGCCATCTTCAGCGCCACCCGAAGAAGGGCAGCGCGCGACGACACGTCCAGCCGCCGGTACGCGCGCAGGATCGTCTCCTCGTCGAGGGCAAGCAGCCCAAGCGCGCCCTGGTCCTCCTGCAGGAATTCGGGCGGAACCGGAACGTCCGGATCGAGGCCGACCAGGTATGACACCGACGTTTCCAGCGCGTCGGCCAGCTTCACCAGGCGCTGGCCGCGTGGCAGCGGCGCCTGGTCCGCCAGGATGCGGCGCAGCAGGTCGGCCGGCACGCCGGCAGCGCGCGCGGCCTGTTCCGGCTCCAGCTCGAGCCGGTCGAGCCGTCCCTGCAGCCGCGCTGCGATGCTCAAGGCCGGATCAGGCCTCGCTGTCCTGGTCGGGCTCCACCGACACCGGCTCGGCCTCCGCCGCGCTTCGGCGCGCCCGTGCCGTCCTCGGCGCGGCGGCGATCCGCCTGGGCTTGCGCTCCGGAGCCGGTTCCGGCGCGGCCGGCACGGCGGCTTCCTTGGCGGCCTGCTTCAGTTCCGCGTTCTGCTTGCGCAGCCGCGCCACGGTGCGCTCCAGCTTGACGAGCTGCGCCTCGAGTTCCGCCTTGTTCAGCCGCGGTGCAGCCGGAGCCGCTGCCTTGCGCGTCGACCGCGTCGTGCCGGCCGCCTTGGCGGGGACGCGGTTCTTCGATCCAGGCGGCCGGCCGAGGCGCTTCTTCGGTGCCGGCTCGGCTGCACGCCTGGAAGAAGAGCGGATTGGTGTTGTCGTGCGAGCCATGCTCGATGTCCTTCGATTCGGTCGGGTGCGAGGCCGGGAAACAAAGGCCTCCATGACCTGATGCGCGGCGGCACGCGAGTTTGCAAGTCATCGTCGCGGAATTCGTATCGAATGATCCCCTCGACATGCCGGATCGATCTCGAATGCTGTTAATCCATCGCTATTATGCCGCTAGGCGCGTCGCCGTGACCTGCGTCGGCAAGGCTCGGTAGCACTCATGGGTTCATGCACTATTGCGCTTTGTTTCCTGCCGGCGCCACGTCCCGCCTCCGATACAACCGCTGCCGATGCCGATATTGTCCGGCTTCCAGCCACAGCCTGCAGATCGGACCTGTCGGGTTGACGAGGCGCCCGAAGCAAGCCACAAGCCGGAGGCTGCCGGATGCCGCTAACCGGTCGCCTGGACGGGATCGGCACCTTGCCGGGTTAGCACAGCGGTAGTGCAGCGGTTTTGTAAACCGAAGGTCGGGGGTTCAAGTCCCTCACCCGGCATATCCTGTCGACAGCACTTTGATCTTCCTGAAAGCGCAGGCTTGCCGAATTTCCAAGGTGTCCTTGGCCGCATTCGGCCGTCGCAGCGATCCGCGTCAGCCAGCCTTGGGAGGACCGAATGGCATCCTCTGCTTCCGCAAGAAGATCCAGCCCGCTGCCCCGCAAGCCTTTGGCTGCCGCTCGATCCCTGTGGGAAGATCGACTTGCTGCCGGTCTAGTGGACACCAGGATCAGGATGTTTGGTAGGATCGTACAACGCGGATGAGGCGGCAGGTTCAAGCTGAAGGCCATCCGGCGGGTGTGCGGGCGTGGTGTCTCGGTTGCTGAACAAGCCGGGATCTGGATCAACGAGATTGTCCTGCGGCTTTAAATCAAGAAGATGGATGTCGGTCTGGCGCAGGCGTTTCCGGTCAAGACCAGCTGAAGCCGGAACGGTTGGAGATCGATCCTTCGCGGCACGCGTTTCGAAGGCGGAGCGCGATATGCTTGAAGCCGCAGCCTGCGTCACGAAGGAGCGACATAGAGGTTCCCAGGCCCGTTTCCGCAGACGCGTACCCGAAGGCGCAACCATGCCGTTCCAGGCGCCGCAGGAGATGATGCGTATGCAGAACCGAGGGTTGAAGGGTTGTTTGACCGACGGCGCTAGGATGCAGCTGCGGATAGTCCTGTTATTCCAGAAATATGCAGCCGGATGTCATCCTCTTGACGAGATCCCAGATCGAGGCTTCGACGTTGCCTTGTTCTGAAGCGGGCCAGACACCAGCCCGGCATCAAGGCAGTCGTAAGCCGCGCGATGCTTGTCAGTTTCCAAGGAACGCGTTCGGGTCGCCGCACTTCGCCGGTCGCTTCCAGCGGTTCGCCGACACATCAGGAGCAGTTCCAGAAGGCTCCACCCGGTGCGGTTCCAGGATGAACATTCGAGCCGGCCCGCTCGGCAATATGCGGATGACACGCCGGTCCATCGAGATCCTGTGAACTGCCCATGACCGTGTCCGTCCGCACACGAGTCGTAGTCCCGGCAGCCTTCCGCTCATGAACGAGGCACGGAGGGACAGGCACCAGGCCGAGGCCAGAAAGCAGGGCCTCTTTGGCAAACACGACAACCAAACGTGATCGACTTCTGAGCCGATCGCAGGACACCGGGATGGCTCTGGCTGAACCGGGACGTGCTTCCGGTTACTGGTCCTTAACGGACTTGGTGAATGCTGAACGCGTTCCGCAGGATCCATGCAATGCGTCCGTTCCATCGCCTCCAGCTCACGACCAAGCTCACCCTGGCGGCGGTGCTCAGCACGCTCCTGTGTGCGGCGATGATCCTCGTCGTCACGCTGACCACCTTGGGGCAGGCGGCGAGCCGACAGGAGGCGGAACAGCTGGACAGCAACCTGCGGGTGGCTTGGGAGCTGGTGCACAAGTACGGAGCGTCGCCGCGGCTGGTGAACGGCAGGCTGCAGGCGGGTGCAACGGTGCTGGATGGCGACATCGCGTTCGTGGACCGGCTGCACGAGCTGGTCGGCGGCGTGGCCACCGTGTTCCGCGGCACGACAAGGGTCGCGACCAACGTCAAGACGGCCGGAGGCGCGCGGGCGATCGGGACACAGCTGGCGCCCGGACCGGCCTATGATGCCATCGTGCGTCGGCACGTGCGGTTCAGCGGCAAGACCAGCATCCTCGGCAAGCGGTACGTCGCGGCTTACGATCCGATCCTGTCGCCGTCCGGGGATCTGCTGGGCATCCTGTTCGTCGGACAGCCCATGGCCAACTTCGAGGCCTCGATACGGAGCACCCGTGACCGGATCCTGCTTGGCGGTGCCATCATCGTGCTGTTGATGGGGCTCAGCTTCGCCCTCATCGCCAGAAGCATGTTCCGTCCGCTGCGTGGCATGACGGCGACGATGCGCCGCCTGGCAGAAGGCGACCTGATGATCGAGGTGCCGGGCTCCGGCCGGGGCGACGAGATCGGCGCCATGGCCAAGGCGGTGGACGTGTTCAAGGATGGCCTCGTCGCTGCCGACCAGGCCGCCCGGAGAAGCAGGGCAGACGGCCTGGCCAGGGAAGCGCGGGTGGGTCGGACGGCCGCCCTGATCGCCGGCTTCGAGGACCAGATCAGCAGCATGGCCAGTCGCCTGTCCTCGGCCTCCGCCGAGCTGGAAGCGACCGCGCAGGCGATGACGAACTCGGCCGGGCAGACGAACACCCAGGCATCGGTGGTGGCGGCGGCGGCCGAGCAGGCGAGTGCCGGCATCCAGACCGTGGCGGCGGCAGCCGAGGAGCTGTCCGCCTCCATCGGCGAGATCACCCGGCAGGTCGCCACCAGCGCCAGCATGGCAGGCGAGATGGCGGAGGAGGCACGGCGCACGGACGTGACGGTGCGCACCCTGGCCGAAGCGGCCACCCGCATCGGCGACGTGGTGGCGCTGATCAGCGGCATCGCCGGCCAGACCAACCTGCTGGCGCTGAACGCGACCATCGAGGCGGCAAGGGCTGGCGAGGCCGGCAAGGGCTTTGCGGTGGTGGCGAGCGAGGTGAAGAGCCTTGCCCAGCAGACGGCAAAGGCGACGGCGGAGATCGGCGGCCAGATCGGCCAGATCCAGGATGCCACGGCCGAAGCGGTGGCGGCGATCCAGCGCATCGCCGGCCGCGTGGAAGCGGTGAGCGGGATCTCGGCCACGATCGCCTCGGCGATGCGCGAACAGGGTGCGGCGACGACGGAGATCGCACGCAACGTGCAGCAGACGGCCGCCAGCGCCAAGGAGGTGACGGTCAACATCACGGGCGTGAGCGGTGCTGCGAACGACACCGGAACGGCGGCACGCCACGTGCTCGGCGCCGCGGGCGACCTGTCCAAGCAGGCCGAGCGCCTCACCGGCGAGGTGCAGGGCTTCGTGCGTGAGGTCCAGGCGGCCTGATCTGCCAGCAGGGGCGGCAGCGAGGTCACAGCGACCTGCGCAGACCGCATCGCGTCGGCCGGCACGTCCAGCCTGGCCGTCTGTCGACCGGCGACGCCTGTCGGGACCCACACGCCTTACCTGCAACCATGGCCGGATCAGCGGGCCGCCGCGAAGCAGCCTGCCCGACCCCAGGCGGGCGGCAATGCGAGGGATCCTCGTCCGCGGAGGCTGGCTGCCGGTTCCGTCGGTCCAGGCGGGCCTGCGCGATCCGGCAACTTCGGCACCAAGCCGTTCAGCGCTTTCCTTGCCGCGTCCGGTATCAGGCCGATTTGACATGGCCCCGAACACGACTTGGCGCATAAGCCGTCAATACGGCTGAGCGGCAGCAGGATAGGTGGCCCCCCGGCCTCCGGCCGCTCCCGAGCCGCCATCCGTCGCTCGACGCAGCCACCGCAGGGCTGCCTCCGCCAGACAGGCTCCCCCCGTCTACGTTGACGCGACAGAACCGCACCGTTCCGCCATCCGAAACGGGAACGGAACGGGCGGCGGCATTGCGACTCGCCGTGGCTCGGCGCTTGCGACGCCAAGACCGTTCCGGCGCCTCGTTCCCGTTGAGTCCTGTCTCCTGTCGCCAGGTCCGCGCGAACCGGCCATGATCCGACCGGCGGAAGAAGGGGATCATGGCGTGTCTGGGCAGCGCACGGGCGAGGCAATGCGCTCTCCGATCCTGATCACGGTGCTTCTGGCCCTGCTGACGGCGGTCGGCCCGATCTCCACCGACATGTACCTGCCCGCCTTCCCGGCGATGAAGGCGACGCTCGAAGCACGTCCGGGCGAGGTCCAGCTCACGCTCGCCGCCTGGTTTCTCGGCCTGTCGTTCGGCCAGATCACCCACGGTCCGCTCGCCGACAGCTACGGCCGCCGCCTGCCGCTGCTGATCGGCACCGTCGTCTACACCCTGGCCTCGGTTGGCTGCGCGCTGGCCGACACCATGACCCACCTGTCCTGGTGGCGGCTGTGGGCCGCGGTGGGAGCTGCCGCCAGCCTGGTGATCCCGCGCGCCGTGATCGCCGACGTGGTCAAGGACGGCGCGGAGGCCGCCCGGATGATTGGCCGCATGGTGATGGTCATGGGCGTGGTGCCGGTGCTGGCGCCGACGCTTGGCGCGGTGATCGCCGAACACTGGAACTGGCGCGGCATCTTCTGGATCGCCGCCGCCTACGGCCTGCTGTGCTCGGTGCTGATCTACCGCTACCTACCGGAAACCCTGCGTCCGCACCAGCACGGGCGGCTGCGGGTCGGCAACACCGTGGTCGGCTACATCATCGCCTGGCGCGGCCGGTCCTTCCGCACTCACGCGCTGGAAGGCGGCTTCGGCACCTTCAGCCTGTTCTCCTTCCTGGCCGGCGCGCCGCCGGTGTTCCTCGGCCACTACCGGCTCAGCCCCACCACCTTCGGCGCGGTGTTCATCCTGAACGCGCTGGGCTACATCGCCGGCACCCAGGGCAATGCCCGTCTGGTGGCCCGGATCGGGCTTGACCGCGCCATGACCTGCGGCAGCCTCCTGCTGGTTGCCGCCGCCACCGCCATGCTGGTCATGGCGATCGCCGACCTTGGCGGGGCGCTCGGCATGGCGCTGGGCATGATGACCTGCATGGCCTCGCTCGGCTTCGTGCTGCCGGGTGCCGCCCTGGGCTCGGTTCTGGGTCATGGCGGCGCCGCAGGCGCTGCCTCCGCCCTTTACGGCACCACCGTGTTCTTCATCGGCGCCCTCAGCACCGTGCTGGTCGGCTGGACGGCTCCCGGCAACCCGGTGACGATGACCGCGCTGATGCTCGCCGGCGCCATGGCCGCCCTGATCTGCGACCGGCAGCGCCCGCGCTGAGCGCTGGTGCTGGCCGCTGCCGGGAGCGGACGCGGCAGAATGTGCCGACCGGCAGTAATGGCTAGGTATGTATTGCCTAAGCGATTGATCTGTATTTTGCTGGACTTCCAGATCTACCTGCTATACTGTTCATTATCAGATGGAATCTGGAGGAAACCATGTCGACTTCGGCTGTGTCGGGCGGCCACCACGCCCGCTGGCAGCAGATGCAGGAGATGCAGGCCCAGGCGCAGACCAAGACCGCCGGGGCTGGATCGAGCGCGCCGTCTTCGGACCTGACGGACATGCTGGCCGGCGCCGACCCCTCGCAGGAGACTGCGCCGCCGCCGCCATCCACCGGCTGGCCGTCCGGCAGCGGCTCGGGCAGCAGCCTGGGCGGCAGCGCCCGGATCGGCAGCGCCGCCTCCGATCCGGGCTGTCCGGCAGCGGCACGACCACCACTTCGGCCACGACCTCGGCCAACGCATCGGCCAGCTCCGCATCCGCCGGCGTCTCTTCGGGCAGTCCCTCGTCCGGCAGCGCTGCCGCATCCAGCACCGCATCCGCCGGATCGAGCAGCACCGATGAAGGAGCAATGCTCAGCCAGATCATGCAGATGCTGCAGGCCTACGGCGCGCAGTCGAGCGTCGCCTCCACTGCGAGCAGCATGACCTCCGCCCTGACCGCATGAGCGCGCAACGTCCAGACGGCTGATCGGCATCCCGGCCTGGACCGCCCGCAACGCGGTCACCATGTATTCGCTGACTGACCGCACGCACCGCGCCGCCGCTTCCGGCGGCGCGACGATCCGGGCCAGCCTGCGGAGCCGCGTCGGCCTCCGACAGATCCGGAGGTTCCCATGGACCAAGTCCTGCCAGCCGAGCTGACGGACAGCGCGTTGCGCTTCTCCGTCCAGGGCATGCACTGCGCGTCCTGCGTGCGCCGGGTCGAGCAGGCCATCCTTGCGGTGCCGGGGATCTCCTCGGCCACCGTCGACCTCCTGTCGGAGCGCGCGGAAGCACGGGTCGCCGGACCGCCGCCGCCGGGCCTCGCCAGCGCCGTCGCCGACGCGCTGGCATCCACCGGCTTCACGGTGCGCGACGAGACCCTGCGGCTCGGTGTGGAGGGCATGCACTGCGCATCCTGCGTCCGGCGCGTCGAGACCGCGGTCGCCGCCGTGCCCGGCGTGCGGGACGCGTCCGTCAACCTCGCCACCGGCCAGCTCGCCGTCCGCCTCACCGCCCGCCTCACCGCCCGCCTCACCGCCCGCCTGGGCG
>CAXTOC010000011.1:0-20676 GCA_964245725.1 uncultured Acetobacteraceae bacterium
GGCACCGATGGCGCCCGAGCCCCGGGCCGAGCCGGCCGGCACGCTGCCACCGGCTCACGACATCGCCGACAGCCTCATGGCGGGACCGGTCGATTCCGCCGCCGCCGCCATGGCGCCCACGCTCTCGCGCGCCCCGTGCGACACGGCCGGCGACGAGGCCGCGGTGAGCCCCGGCGCCTACAAGATGAGCTGCGTCGCCCGGCTGCGCCTGGCCGGGTGGGATGCCCGCACGCGCTTCTCCGCCGGCCTGCCGGGGCCGGACGTGGTCGCGAGCAGCCGCCAGGGCCTGGTGCTGGCGCTGCGCTGCCATCTCTCGAGCGAGCCGGTCGATGTCGCGGCCGTCGAGGACGCCCGTCAGGCGCGCGACTGCCAGCACAGCGACCTCGCCGCCATCGTCTCCAATGGCCCGTTCACCGAGCCGGCGCGGCAGCTCGCGGCGCGCACCGGCGTCGTGCTGCTGCACGAGGACGAGCTGGAATCCTTCGCCGCCTAGAGCATCATGCGATCGGACTGGATCGTTTGATCGGACAAGGATGCTCGTCAAGACAATCGGCTAGAGCATGATCCGCGAGCCTATGCGGTCGGATCGTGCTCCAGCAGCCGCTGCGTCACGGTACGGCCGGCCGAGCCGCTCCGATCGTTGCCTGCACGAACCGTACCATTGCCGGTGCGACCTGCTCCGGCATCTCCGCCTGTGGGTAATGTCCGGCCTGCGGAACCAGCTGCAGGCGAGCCCCGGTCTGCCGGACGACCCAGGCCGCTTCGGCGCGCGGATCATCGAAGTCTGGATCCCTGGTGCCCATCACCACCAGCATCGGAACCCGCACCCGGCCGAGGATCTCCGTCGTCGGCGCCTTGGAGAGGTGCAGCATGGCGTCGAGCGCGTCCATCCGCCCCGGCTGACGCAGGTCGCGCGCGAGGGCGAGGCGATAGGCACCCTGATCCGGCGGCGTGCGCGCGGGGAACAGGCTGTCCCAGTAGCGCAGCCAGAGAGGCACGCGCCAGGGCCCGGCGAAGGCCAGCGCCATCGCCGCGCGTCCATACCAGGATGGTGCCGGAGGATCGCGCAGCGCCGGGGCCAGCAGCACCAGCCCGCCGACACGCCCAGGCGCGTCGTGCGCCGCCCAGACCACGGCTCCGGCGGCGTAGGAGTTGCCGACGAGGATGGCGGTGCGCCGCCCCAGCCGGCTCTCCAGCCTGATCAGGTCCCCGCCCACCGCGCGTGCCGAGGTATCGCGCCAGCCGGCGCTGCCGCCGAAGCCGCGCAGGTCGACCGTGGCGACGCGGCAACCGGCCCGCGTCAGCAGGGGGATGAGGTGGCGATATTCCTGCCGCAGGTCTCCGATCCCGGGAACCATCAGCACCAGCGGCCCCGGGCCGCCGCTATCGTCGTAGCCGAGCCGCCCCTCGCTGTTGTCGAGGTGGAGCGTGGGCGGCGATGGCGCGGCAGGGATCAACGCCGCGCGGGCGGTGACGCAAGCGCCCAGTGTCACCAGCAACCACGCTGTGCCGCTCCGTCGCATCGGCTCTCCTCCGGCGTTCGCGGTGGGCGGCGTGGTGCTGCGCGATCAGCGCGACGGCGCCGTCAGGGGGGGATCGGCGTGCCGTCCCAGGCCAGCACCTGGCCGCTCTGCGCGGGTTCGGCCGCCTCGATCACCGCGAGCAGGCGGCTCGCTGAGAAATCGGGCGTGAACAGCTTCTCGCGCGCGACCCCGCCTTGGAACGGCCGGCTGAGCCCGGTGTCGACGGTGCCCGGATGCAGCCCGACGCACAGCGCCTCGGGATGGGTACGCGCCAGCTCGATGGCGAGGTTGCGCAGGATCATGTTCAGGGCGGCCTTGGAGGCGCGGTAGGCGTGCCAGCCGCCGAGCCGGTTGTCGCCGATGCTGCCGACCCGCGCCGACAGCGCCGCGAACACGCTCCTTCCGGTCCGTGGCAGCAGCGGCAGCAGGTGCTTGGCGACCAGCGCCGGCCCGACCGCGTTGACCTGGTAGGATCGAAGCAGCGAAGCCGGGTCGAGCGCGCGCAGGCTGCGCTCGGGCGGTGCGATGCCCGCTCCCTGCAGGGCGCCGGTCGCCACCAGCACGAGCCGCAGCGGCGACCCGCTCAGACGACATGCCTCGGCCACCGGCCCCTGCACCGCGTCCGCGATGCTCTGCTCGTCGCAGATATCGATCTTGCCGGCCACGCGCCGGGTGGCAGCGACAGGAGCATCCGCCAGGGCGGCCGCGTCTCCGGCGCGCGACAGCGCCACGACCGCCTCGTAGCTGCCGCCTCGCGACACTGCCCGCACGAGTGCCGCGCCGATGCCGCCGGACGCGCCGACCACCACGGCGACGCCGCTCATCGAAGCGGGTCGTGACCCCAGTTCATCAGCGATTTGCGCCAGCGCGTGTCGGTGACATCGCCGGACGGGCGCTGCTTGCCGTGCCTGTGCACGTAGCCGACCACCTTGCGCATGGCGGCGTAATCGTCGTCGTCGAGATCGCGCGCCTTCTTGGCCAGCAGCTCGAGCACGGCCCGGCCCATCCTGTGACCGACCGCCTCGTCCTGGCCGGAGCCCGAGACCTTCTCGCCCTCGCTGGTCATCCCGACCGACTTGCTCTCGTCGCTGTCGAGCCACTTGCGCAGCGCGGCCGGCGCCATGTTGACGACATGCCTGAACTCGCGCGCGATGTCGGCCTTCTCCGGCTCCGTCATGGCGGCCATCAGGAGGCCGCCGCCACGGCACGCTGCAGCTGCGCCTTGGTCATCTTGGAGCGTCCCTTGACGCCGAGCCTGGCCGCGGCCGCGGCCAGCTCCGCGCGCGTCGTCGCGGCGTCCGCCGCACGTGCGTGCGCTACCTTGGCCGCGACGTCGTGAGGCTGCGCGGAGAACTGCTTTCCCCGGCGGGTGTCGGCCTGCTTCTTCTTGGTGGTGCGCTCGTATTCGCGGTCGCTGAGCGCCGCGCGGGCCTGCCGGGGCAGGTAGCGCTCGCCGGTCTTGCCGCTCTGCTCGCCGGACTTGGTTCCCCACTCCTCGCGGGTCCACTCGGTCAGATGGTTGTCCGCGGTCTTCTCCCCCGCGTAGCCGCCGCCCTCCTTCTTGTATTGCTGGGTGGCCATCTGCGCCTTGCGGGCGGACCACTGGCCGGGCTTGCCCCCCTTGTCGCCCTCGGTGACCTTCTTCTTCACCTCGTCCCAGAGTTTCGGATCGGTCTTGTCGGCGGTCGCGGTCATCGTCGCTGTCCTCCTGGTGATGCCGGCCACGTCCTGCCGGGGTGGATCGTCTGGCCGGGCGCAAGACCCTGCCCGACAGGTTGAAATCGCTCGTCACCTTCGAAGCTGTCATCGCGCGAGCGGTCGAGGCGATATGATGTGGAACAAGATCGCAGCAACGCGATCCGGGTTCGCCGCAAGCACACATCAAAACGGAATCCTTGCGCAGCACTCTTGAGACACGCTCCTCTCGCTTCAACCGGCCATCCGGAGCCGGTGGCAAAATCTGAAGACAACGCCATGCGGAACGGCTGACGGCAGCCGCTCCGGGCAAGAGACTCTGCGTCGTCACCTCAAGTTGGGAGATGTCCGTGAGAAAAGTGGTTCTCGTCGCAAGCCTGGCCTTGCCGGCTTCGGCGCTCGCACAGTCGCAGAGGCCGATCGACGTCGCGCTAAACGGTGTTCCGACCGCACCGACGGCTATGGTCGCCACCTCCGTGCCAGCCGGTTCCGCTACGCCAGCCGCCAACGTGTCGAGTTCGATGGTGAACCTGCCGGGCCTGCCCGCGCGATCCCTCTCGGCGCACGCCTCCGACATCTACAACGTGCACGATTACGGCGCGCTGGGCACGAACAACGCAACGACGCTCGCGGCGCAGTTTCCGGGCACTGCGACGGCGTCTCTCGCCGCATTCGCCAGCCAGTCCGTCGGCGGATCCAGCCCGTACACCTGGATGACCAATCCGGCGTTCGGGCTGACCTTCTCCATCCCGACGAGCGCCGATCAAGGTGGTGCGGGCAAAACTCTCACGTTCCTCGAGACGCTCTCCGGCATCAATGGCTGGTCGGCGAGGGTCGCCGCCTGGCAGGATCCGGCACATGGGAACTATCAGCTTCAGGTCGGGATGCAGGTCAGCGGCTCCTGCATCGCGGCCGGCACCACGGTGGCTGCCGTCGGCAGAACGCCGGGCGCCTCCGGCTACGGTACCGTGACGCTATCGCAATCTTCGTCGTCGGACTGCGCGTCAGGTGGCCCGATCGCCTTCACGCTGGCGCCTTCCCAGCTTCAGGCGCTGACGATGGACTGGCTCGGCCTCCAGGGAGCGATGGCAGCGGCCTGGCTCAACGTCCAGGCAGGCGGATCCGTCTACATCCCGGCCGGCAGCTACGTCATCAACCACCCCCTGGTGAATGCAGGAGGCGTCGTCGACTCCAACATATCTGTACCAAACCTCGACATACGCGGTGACGGCGTGGCCGTGACGCGGCTGCAATATCCGTCCGACCTGGGGCAGGATAGTTGTGCGATCTCGGAGGCTACCAGAGGCGGATCCGACTCGTCGTCTTCCACCTACCACGACTTTCGGATCTTGGGACCCGGAACTCCCGGCCGGACCAATGGCGTGAGCCCGAACCGCATGGACGGCCTGTGCATCGGCGGTGGTGCCCGAGCCTGGGACCTGAACATCGAAGGCATGCACGCCGGGCTCAACGGTATCAAGGATCATTGGACGATACGCGACTCCAACTTTTCCAACAACGGCTATGGCATCTATTACGCGCCCTACACTTCCACCATCGGAAACCAGTCCTTTACCGACATCAGCGTCGGCGGCAACACGATTGCGGGGTTCGGGATCTCGACGACGGACCAGATCGACTCCAGCACGTTCAAGAACGTGCACACTGGCTTCAGCCCCTATGGGTTCTACAGAGAACCCGTCCTGGCAACGATCACCAACCCAATCGGTTTTCTCTCCAAGTCGGTCCTGACGAACGTGTGGATCGAGGCGGTCGGCAACGCCTGGATCTATGGCGCCGGGCAGGTGGGCGCCGTCGTCGGCAACGTCTTCACTGGCGGAGGATTTTCCGACGTCGGCTCCCAGACCGCCTACTCGCTCCCGAACGGTTCCGGCGGCACGCTCCCGGCTCCGGCTGTCATCTACACGGACGTGTTCGTAAACAACACGATGATCGGAACGAACTGGTCCGCCTACAACAGTGTTACCGATGGGATCGTCGAGGCGTCGCAGTCCTGCTTCCAGAACGCCTGGTATGACGACATAAACTTTGTCTTTAACCAGACGGCCGCGGTTCCAGCGATGAGATGCGGCCCCAATCCTCAGGACGACAGGTTCTACAATCAGCAGGGAGACGGTCTGTTTCGCCGCGTCTCCACCAACGTCACCGCCGGTGAGGCCGTCTCCGACAACGGTGGCTTCCAGGTAATACCGTTCGTGGACGGCCGCAGCTTCGCCGGGATCACGGCGTCGCCTGCAGTTTCCAACGGCATCCTCGGCATCGTGACCTTTTCCGACAATACGCAAAACGTGGTCAAGGCGGACCCCAACCAGGTGATCGCAGGCGGCCAGCCCATCTTCGCGACGACAGGCGGCGTCGCCGGCGGTCTGGATGCGACCGGAGCGATCGGCACCGCTTGGTCCGGGTCCGGCGCCGGCACCACCACAGTCCGGGTAGATCTGGATCCAGGCATGAAGGGAGGCGCTACGGGCGCCGCGACGAGCCTGACCGCGGCAGGAACCACACAGGCGACGGCGATGCTGGTGAGAAACTCCACCAACCAGTTCTCCACGGTGGCACCCGGCTCCGGAGCAATGCTCGGTATCGTCCCGGTGGGCCAATCGGTCACGATCTACAACGACGGCGCCAACATCCTCAAAGTCTATCCGCCACTTGGCGGTCAGATCGGAGCCGCGGGCGCGAATTATCCGGTCTCTCTCGCCGCCGGCGCTTCCGGCACGTACAGACGGATCGCCACCACGCGGTGGCATCAATGAACTGAAGCGACCGTGACCGCTACGCTGGGACGCTCAAGCCGAACAGCCAGACTATTACGACGGCGAACAGGTTGAGTGCGATACCCCAGCTGACCAGGACCGGAAGTCCGGCGTAAGCCGCTGCTCGTGGAGAACGCGCCATGAGCACCAGGAGCAGCGGCAGCCAGTCCAGAGTGAAGCGCTGCATGTTCATCTGTTCGAAGCCGTTGCCGTGATAGAAGAGGGTAATGCCGGCGATCAAGCTGATCACGCCGAACAGGAGCGCGGCGGTCCGGTCGAGCTTGACATAGACGGCCAGCACCACCCAAGGGCTCGCGGACAACAGCGACGTTCCCAGCGAATCGAGCCCCTGGACATTCAAGAAGCGAGGTCCGCTGAAGGCGACGTGAGGTCCGTTCACCAGCAGGTAAATCGCGTTCTGGAAGACGTAGGAGGGCGAGAACAAGCCGATCCCGGAGAGGCGGCGGCCGAGGATGTTGTCGGACGGGACGATGAAGCGATAGCCGGTCTCAAGGATGTCGCCGAACCTCGCCCAATTGTATAGCCAGTATACGACGACGAAGAACGCCATAAGAGCGGCCGCCGCGCTCAAGCGGCCTAGCGTCGCCCAGCGCGGCAGCCGCCACGTCGGTTGGCCGGGAAAGGCGAGTGCAAGCAGTGCGGGGAAACAAAGGAGCGACATCTGTCTGCAGAGGAAGGCGCAGCCCAGCAGACCTGCCGCGAGCACCAGCCGGTCTCGGCACAGAACTGCATACAACGCCGCCGTCATGAAGAAGAACCCGACAAGCTGAGCGAAGAACCAGACGTTCCCCGCACCGAAGGTGACGCCGAAGACGGGGCTCGCGAAGGCCAGCGCAGCGAGCAGCCACGCCTGACGCGGTTGATCAACATCAAGCGCGGTGAAGATGCGTTGCCATAGGCAGATCGCGACGAGAGCAAGGACGATGGCAAGCAGGCCGAAGAACTTGAAGCCGCTTCCAAACATGGCCACGAACGGAAGCGCCAAGACCGCAGGCATCGGCGGGAAGATGATGTAGGTGCGCCCCTCGAAGAGCGCGCAGTCCGCCTCCGGGCAGCGTCCGACATCCAGCCGCCCTTGGAGCAGGGACTGAGCCAGGATGCCATACGAGTTGTGCGACTGACCCTTGAAGGACAACGCGTGAGCGACGAGGCCGAGCATCAAGATGATCGCGCACGTGGCCGCGAAGCAGGCGAGAACCTGGTTGACGCCGCCGTCGTCCGGCCAGTTGCTGCCGAGTCTCCTGCGATACGGTGCTCTCGGCAGTTGCCGGGCGATATCGGGAGAGATGTTCCCGACTGCGTCAGCAGCTGCGTCGGTGGCCGTGTCCGCCGGAGGAAATGCCAGGGGGCCGGATGTGGCAGGGTTTCTCATTCCGCCACCCGCTTGCCGCGGACCGCATGGTAATGCCGCCGACGTTCCATCCTCGGGTCAATCACACGATCGGGCATCGCCGCACTTACCACTCTGAACTCCTGCGCCCGGGACCATGCTGGCGGCGCCCGAGCGCCTGAAGCGCCACCGGATCTGAGGTGACGTTCTCCCGGAAGGCCGCTGCAGGGCGGCCGCCGTACGGTAGAGGGCCGCCGTGCCTTCCACCATGGCGGTTCTCGAGAACCGGGTCGAGGCGAGGCGCATCGCCGCCTCATGCATGGACCTTCGATCCGGACGATCGACGACCGCCTCGATCGCATCGGCGAGTGCCTCCGGATCATCGAACGGCACCACATAGCCGGTCGTGCCCTCGATCACCTGCTCCTCCCAGCCGCTGCTCGGCGTCCGGATGACGATCGCGCCGCAGCACATCGCCTCGCAAACCACAAGCGGGAACCCCTCCATCCGGCTCGGCAGCAGGACGATGTCCGCCGCCCAGTACGCGTCTCGCATGATCTGGCGGTCGACGAACCCGAGAAAGCGGAATATGGCACGATCGGCATCGTCGCGCAGGATCTCGGCCTCGATCCGGTCCCGCTCGTCGCCACCGCCTACAAACAGGCAGACCGTCGCGATCTCCGGCCTCCGGACAAGCAACCGGCGGAAGGCGAACGCCGCGAGATCATGGCCCTTGCTCCGGTTCATCCGACCCGGCAGGACCCCGACCAAGGTGGTGTCCAGAATGCCGAAGCGCGCGCGCGCCTGGCGGCGTTCATCGCCGGTTGGCGCGCGGAAGAAGGTTGTGTCGACTCCGAGCGACTGCTCATGGATCCGCGATCTGGAGATACCGCAACGATCGCGGAAGAAGCTGGCGATGTCACGCGACATCGCCAGGTAGCGGTCGGCTGGAAACACCGTCGGGATGAGACGATAGGCGATCCGCTGCCTCAGCGAGAGCTTGCCCTGCAACAGGTGGAAATTCGCGACTAGCGGCGTGCCGGAGAGGCGTCCGCAGATGGCGCTCAGCGGCAGAACCTGGAAGCCTTGCGGGCTCAGCAGATCGACGCGATGGCGCCGGATGAGCGACAGCACGGCGCGCAGGTTTGCAACCGTCGGTTGGGCTCTATCCAGGCCGTCAAGCACGGCCCAGTCGAGCGCCAACCCCTCGATCGAGCGACGACGCGCTTCGGAGCCGAACAACGTGGTCACTTCCCCGGACACCACGACGACGCGATCGCCGATCTCGGCAAGTCCCGCGATGAGGCTCTCGACGTATGCCGCGACCCCGTCGTTGCAATCGACGCGCTTCAGCAGCAGCATGATCGTCATCGGGCTGGTCATCGATCGTTTCTCTGCTCCGGCTTTGGTGACGTCACCGACGATCGCTCGCGCCGAACGCCGTGACCATCCGCCGCTCGTTTCGGTATGCGAGACCGATTGCTGCCGGGTAGGCCGCGCAGGTCCAGACGATGGCGGCGTAGAAGCCAGCCATGCCTGTGAAGGGAAGGCTTGCGGCGCCGGCCGCACAGGCCACAGCCAGTGCAAGAGCCGCTGAGGAGCGCGTGGCGCGCGCCGCCAGCAGAGCTTGCACCACCGCCAACACGATCCCTACCCAATAGACGGATCCGGCTACCCAGCCGAGGGCAAGATAGATCGCGACCGGTCCGGAATCGATCGTCACGAGCTCGGCGTTGTTCACGGTCACCGCGCCGCGGCCGACGGCGCCGATCCCAAGCCCGAGCGGGTTGGCCGCGATTAGCGCCGGAGCCGCCCGGTAAAGCGCCTCCCGTTGCACCGCACTCTCATCGCTGCCGAGATTGTTCAGCGTATTGAGGCGCATCGTGATCTGGTCGGCCATCTTGGTGTCGGCTACCGACATCCCGGTGCCGACCAAGGTGATGCCGATGATGGCGGCAGCGACGACCTTGAACGTTTCTGCCCGGCCCAAGAGGCCGGCAAGCACGAGGCCGAACGCCAGGGTCCCCGCGACCGATCGCACCAGCGTCATCAACAGCAGGAGCACGCCGGCCGGCAACAGCACCGTCGTCAGCCGGGTCCGGAAATGCAGGAACAGCAACAGCGTCGTGCCGAGCCAGATCGCGAGCAGGCCCGGGGCGTTGAGCGTCGAGAAGGCACGCAGCCCGTAGGGTTCCGGCTTGCCGATCGAGTCCATGCCGGACTCGATCACCCACGCCACGTCCCAGGGCAGCGGCCCGAAATACTGCACGATCCCGTAACCGATGACGAACACGCCGTTGATCGAAAGGAACTCCCGGAACGGCAGTTCCGCGGCGTCGATCCGTCGCCAGTTCGCGATGAAGTAGAAATAGTAGAGCAGCGGTGCCAGCCAGTCGGCGGCGGCGATGAAACCGGGCGCGACCTGTCCCTGCAAGAGGCTCACGCTCAGGCCGTACAGGATCGGGAGCAGAAGAAGCAGTCCGACCAGGGATTCCCGTTGTCGCAGGAGGTCGCGGCTGTTCAGCACGTCCTTCAGCATGAACAAGGTCATCAAGTTCGGCGTGGCCAGCACGAAGTTAACGGGGTCGAACCCTGCGTGGTAATCGATCAGCCGGCGCGCCAGGGGCGTGAGGGTCCAGAACCAGAGCGTCAAGGTCAGGTAGTGCCAGCACGAGCGTCTCAGGTAGAACGCGCCCGTCACGAGGCCCGCGATGACGAAGAACAGGCGAGCCACGGGCCCGGCCCCGAGCCGAGCGAGGATGTCCGTCAGGCTCAGGATGACGGCCATCGCCACTGCCTGCTGCCAGACGGACGGCGCGGTGAGCCATCCCCGGCGGCTCCTCCTGAGCCCACGCTCGTCGTCCCGGAGGAACCGGCGCTCCAGCACGATCTTCTCGTCGAGACGTCGCAACGGGATCACGCGGCCTCCGTCGGCATCGCCGGATCCGGAATGGCCGTCTCCGAGTTGCGCCAGGACCGGATGCGGCGAGAGGCAGGCTCAGGCACCGGTCTTGCTCCTGCGCCCGCTTCGCTCAGGACGTCCACGTAGCGCCGCGCCATGATGCTCCAGGAGTGGCGTTCAGCCAGGGCTCGCGCGCGAAGCCCCATGGCCAGGCGACGATGATCGTCCTCGATCAGTGAGCGCAACGTCGCCGCAAGCGCCTCCGCGTCGTTGCAATCCTCCAGCACGACACCGACCTCGGGATCAATCAGCTCCGATCCTCCGGTAGCGCGGCCGGTTATGACCGGAACCCCGCTCGCGAGGGCCTCGAGCAGCACGAGCGAACAGGCTTCGTAGCGCGACGGGAACACGAAGAGATCCACCGCGCGCATCAGTGCCGACATGTCTTGACGGAAGCCGAGAAAATGCACCCGTGCACCGATGCCGAGCCTCTGGGCCATCTGCGGGTAGGGCGTGCCTTGCTCGCGTCCGGCTACGGCGAGGTGAAGGTCCGGTACCGCCGGCAAGGCGCGCAATATCGTGTCGAGGTTCTTGCGCGGCGACTTCAGGTCACCGGCGAAGAGCGCCAGCTTCACGCCGCTCGGCAGCCCCAGCTTCGCAAGGTCCTCCGCTCCGGGGTGGAACTCGTCGGTGTCCACCCCATTCAAGATGACCGAGACACGGTGAGCCGGAAGCTTGTCGCGCTCCAGATCCTTCGCGACGCTCCGCGACACGGCGATCAGACGACCGGCGCGTCTGAATGCGACACGCTCCAGCGCGACGTTGAGGATGCTGTACAGGGTGGCGTAGAGCGACCGGGCATCTCGCTGCATCCGCCGCGGATGACAGGCTGAGTTCAGCCAGGAGGCGTGGACGAAATGCACCGCGTTGATGTCGCAACGTGCCCACGTGACGAAGCCGTTGGCGAGCACGGCGTCGCACTCGCGCCTGCGCCTCAACCTTAAGGTTGTCCGCCAGGCGAACAGCTGGTCGCGTAGCAGCCTTGTCGGCAGCCACCGCGGCGGCCGTAGAACGATCGCCGTCTTCTGGATCTCTGCCGGCAGGTCGTCCACCCGCTCCGCCAGGACCAGGACCTCGTGTCCCTGCCTTGCCGCCTCGATCGCGATTTCCAGGTTCACGCGACCCTGACCGTGGTTGCGGCGGATCTCGACGGTGATGATGCAGAACCGCATCAGGCGCAAAACCGGCGGCGGTCGTCGAGGCGTGTCTGGATCGGTCTGCAGGATGCAACGATCCACGTCCCGGCGGCACAGCTGCGAGTTGGATCGTCGTGTCCGTGGCGAGGCGTCGAGGTGTGAACCGGCAGACTGCTCATCGCCCGGCTATCCAGGCCATGTCCGCGCGGCAGATCACGAGGCGCGGGAGGTTGATGCCGAGTATCTTCCGGAAGCTTCCCAGCACCGATAGCAGGCGCATGCATCCGCCCAGCAGGGAGCCGCACGCAGCGCCGACGAGACCATGGGCCGGCATCAGCAGCAGCATCGCCAGCAGCGAGGTGGCAACACCCGCAAGCTCGATTCCGGTCACCGCACTCGGACGACCGGTTCCGCTGAAAGCCTGTGCCAGCGTGCGCGCCGCGCTCGAGACGATCGCCTCGGCGAGCAGGATCAGGAACGGAACGATGGCGGCAGCGAACCGGGTGCCGTAGAGCAGCAGCAGCAGCGATGGCGCGGCGAGGCCGATCGTCATCGCGCCGACGATGTTGACGACCGCGGTGACCCGCATCGCTCTGGCCACCATCTCCACGACACTCGCGGGCTCACGCGCGGCGACGGAGGGAAACAGCACCGTCGAGACCGCACCCTGCGCGACGCCGAGTATGCGCGAGAAGCTCAGCGCCACGGCGTAGGCGCCGACCGCCGCCGGTTGAAGCAGCAACACGATCACGAGCTGGTCCAGGTAGCCGGACAGCACGCTCAGTATGTCGACGCCGTAGAAGCGCAGTCCGAAGCGCAGCAACCGGTGCGGGAACGGCGCGGCGAGGGTGAAGCGCGGACGCAGCACGCGCCGCGTCTGCATCAGCACGTAGACGAAGGCGGGCAAGGAGGGGACGAAGTAGGCGCTGGCCGCCGACATCGAGGTGAGGCGGCCGGATGCCACGAGGCTCACCAATATCAGCGGCGTCCCCAGGCTCTGAAAGTAGAGCGCCCGGTTCGCAGCGCCGAACTGACCATCTGCCTCCAGGACTGCCATGAGCAGCGGAATGGCGAGGCTGAGAGGAACGGCAACCAGCAGCAGGCGCGCGAACCTGACGATGGTGCTGCTGTAGTGGACCAGCCAGATCGGCATCAGCACGAAGCCGATCACCATGGCCAGCACGCTGGCCAGGGCGATCAGGATGAGGGCGCTGCCGAAGTAGCGGGGAGCATCCCCCGGGTCCCGGCGCAGATTATAGATCAGCGACGCGCGCAACCCCATGCCGCAGATCGAGCCGAGAACCAGCGGCACGACCCCCAGGGCGGTCTGCTCGCCGCGACCGACCGGACCGAGAAACGCGGCCGTCAGCAAGCCAGAGCAGACATTGCCGACCAGTGCCACGACACGGATTGCCATCACGTGGGCGACGGCGCCGAGCTTGGCGCGGCTGCGGAGCGCGTGCCGGACGGAGGCGATCACGGCCCATCCCGGTGCGGTTCCCGCGGCACGACGGCCGCCACGACGGGCATCGCCGAAGTCATCTCTCAGCCGCGGGTCAGGACGTGGTAGGACGGATACAGCTTGGCGTAGTAGCTGCTGTCGGTACTGGCACGGGCCAATCGTCGCAGGTCGACCTTGGAGAGCACGATGCCGTTGACCTGAATATGCGCACGACGCAGCGCGCGCAGCGCCGCGATGACCGCCGCGCGCGGTGACTGACGCCATCCCACCAGCATCACCACGTCGTCGGCCATCGGCGCGACGCTCATCACGTCCGGCACGGCGAGCACCGGCGGCGTGTCGATGATGATGATGTCGTATTTCGCGCGAAGCTGTTCCAGCGCCCGCGGCAGGCCCGCGGAAGCCAGGATCGCGTGCGGATTGTCGGACCGCGTGCGCGTCACCAGGACGTGCAGGCCTGTCGGATCGATCACGAGGTCGGCGAAGCCCGGATTCAGCTCGGAGCGAGGTCCGGGCTCCGGACCCAGGCCCATCGCTGCGCCGGGGCCGGTTGGTGGAAAGTGGCCGCGCATGCTGGAGCAGCGCAGATCACAATCCACCACGACGACGGCGAGGCCACGCGCTGCGGCGGCGCGTCCCAGCGCCACCGAGAAGGACGTCTTGCCCTCCCCGGGCAGCGCCGAGGTGACCATCAGCACCCGGCCGCCCGTCGCCTCGTCATGGTGACGACCGCCGATCAGGCTGGCGAACACCGCCTGCAACGCTTCGGCCTCACGCCAGTCCGGGTCCGCCGCCAGGGCGCCCTGTGGCTTGTTGCGCGCGGATCGCAGCTTCGGGAACAGCCCGAGCACGCGAACGCCGGTCTGCTCCTCAACCTGCTCCGGCGTGCTGAAGACGCGGGACAGCAGCTCCAGCCCGTAGGCCAGGACCGCGCCCAAGCCCAGCATCGCCAGGAAGGTGCCGGTGACGATCATCCGGACGCGGGGAAAGGAAGGGAAATCCGGCGGCGATGCCTCGACCACCAGCTGCACGTCGGCGCGCTGCATCGCGGCCTCGACGTGGATCTGCTCCAGCCGCAGGGCTGCCGCATCGTAGCGGCTGCGCGCCGAGGTCGCGTCGCGCTCCAGGTCCTGCAGCCGTATGTCGGCGATGCCCTGCTTGCCCACCTGAAGCTGCAGGTCCTGCACGCTGCTCCGCAGCGACGCGCAGCGCGCTTCGAGCGCCTCCACCTCGCCGCGTACGCTGGCCACCTCCTTGTTGATCTCCGTGCGCAGCTGCAGGCGGATGCGAGCCAGCTGCGCCGCATTGGCCATCAGTTCGGTGTTGGCGCTGCCCAGCCGGGTCTGGAACTCCGCCTGCGCCGCGGCGAGGATGCTCTCCCGTTCCAGTAATCCCTGGATGATCGGCGAGGCCAGCACCGGTGCGCTGGCATCCGCCCCGATGCCGGAGCGGGCCGCATCCTCGAGTTCGTGCAACGTGCTCCGCTTCTGCGCCAGCTCGCTGGTGGCGACGATCAGCTGCGAATTCATCTCCGACAGGCTCTGCCCCAGGAGCGTCTGGCCGCGCAGGCTGGTGAGCTGTCCGCCCTGACGCTGCTGCTGCACCGCGTCGTCCGCCGCGAGCACGTCGGCGCGCAGTCGCGCGAGGTGGGTCCCTAGCCAGACATCGGCCTGTTCCGTGAGCAGGGCCTGTTGCTGACGGCGCCTGGCGATGAAGGCGTTGGCGTAGGCGTTGGCGATGCTCGCCGCGAGGTTGGGACCGCCCGCGATGGCGCCGATCGCGATGACGTAGGAGCGACCGTCGTTGCTGAAGCTGAGCGACGGCAGCAGCCGCTTCGCCGCCGCCTCTACCGTGGTGCGGCACGACGCCGATCTCCCGGCGCTGCCGCGTGCCTGCGTGAAAGGCCTGACGACGAGATCCGAAAGCATGTCGGCCCAGCCTCGCGTCGGCGCGCAGTACTCGGCCACCGTCGTGAGCTTGAGCTGCTGCACCACGTTCAGCACGAGGCTGGGCGAGCGCAACGCCTCCATGTAGGTGCGCAACAGATCGAGATCGACGATCTGGCTCGGCAGCAGGCTCTCGCCGCTGCTGACGCGGGGCTGGCGCGGATCGATCATCACCGAGGCGCCCGCGGTGTAGCGCACCGGGAGCTGACATACCGCGAAGCCCACGAGCGCGGTGACCAGCACCGCGAACACCAGGATCCCCCATCGATGACGCACCGCGACCTGCAGCGGGGTGACGCCGCCCCCCTTCGCCCCCGGCAGGTCGAAGCGCTCGTCGCCCGCGTCGACGGGCAGCTTCGCGAGATCGCCAGACCGGCGCGACGGGATCACTTGCCCGGACATCACAGCACCTCGCGGTAGACGGCCGCGACCTGGGGGGTCACGACGCGCCAGTCGAACCGATGTCTGGCGTAGCGGCGACAGGCCTCGGCGTCGGGCAGGAACGACGCATCGGCGAGTGCCGACTCGATCCCGGCCGCGATGCTCGGCGCATCCACGCCGTGCAGCACCATCGCCCCGGACAGGCCGGACACCACTTCGGGCAGGCCACCGACCGGCGTGACGAGGGCCGGCGTCCCGGCCGCCAGCGATTCGATCGCCACCAGCCCGAAACCTTCCAGTTCCGCCGTCGGCACGAGGGTGAAGTCGGCGGCACGATAGGCCAGAGGAAGCCGGTCGTCGCCCAGATGGCCGTCGAAGCGCACCGCGCCGCGAAGGCCGAGCGACGCCGCACGCGCCTCCAGCGCTGCCCGCTCGGGCCCGGATCCGGCGATGTGCAGCACGACGTCCCTGCGTCCGGAGCTCGAGGAGCGGCGCAGCAGCGCCATCGCCTCCAGCAGCCGGTCCAGCCCCATGCGCCTGACCAGGCGGCGCACGACGAACACCGCCGGCCGGTCCGGCTCCCAGCCGAGCGCCTCGCGCGCCGAGCGGCGCGAGCCGGCGAGATCGAAACGGTCGCAGTCGACGCCGCCGGGGACGAAGCGGATCAGGCCCTCGGAGATCCGGTAATGCTCCCGCAGCAGGTCTCCGAACGCTCTCGACAACACGATGATCCGACGCGCCCGTCTGTACACCAGCATCTCGATGAGCTTCTTGACGCGCGTTGCCACGACGCCGGCGCCCTCGATCAGGCTCTCCATCGCCCAGGGGCCGTGGAAATGCGTGACCAGCGGAAGCCGCGCGATGCGGTCGAGCAGCGGCAGGCTGTAGGGGGCGAAATGCGAGGCGACGATGTCGGGCCGCGCGGTCGAGAAGCTGTCGAAGGCGGAGCGGCGGATCGCCATCGCGCGCTGACGCGAGGAGGTGCCGCCGACCGCGAAGCCCTGCATCAGGCCGCTGGTCTCTCGCCCGACCGCGTCGCTGCCCGGCACCACGCCGCGCACGGCGAAGCCCTGGCTGCGCAGACCGTGGAAGAGGTGGAAGAACATGTTCTCGGCACCCCCCTTCCGCTCGGGAAACCAGCCGCTGCCGATCTGGAACAGGTTCGCGTCCGTCATGCCGCGCCCGCGACGCCGCCCGCCCGGCGCGCGCCTCGCGGCGAGCCCGTCGCCTGCGTGGCGATCCCGCCGACCACGTCGCGCATGTCGTGCTGCAGACGCTCGACGTTGAAATGCCGTTCGGCATGCCGTCGCGCGGTGGCCGCGCGGCGTGCGGCCGCTTCGGGCCGGCTGCGGCACTGCTCCAGCGCGGTCGCCAGCGCCAGGGCGTCCCCCGGCGGCACCAGGACGCCGACCCGTCCGCCATCCAGGATCTCGGCGGCGGCACCTGCCCAGGAGGCCACCAGCGGCGTTCCGGCCAGCATCGCTTCCACCATCGTCAGACCGAACGGCTCGGGATCGGTCGACGGATGCACCACGACATCGACCGCGCGCATCAGCGTCGCCACGTCGTCGCGATGCCCCAGGAAATGCACGCGGTCGGCCACCCCGAGCCGGTCGGCCTCCGCCCGCAGCGAGGCGAGATAGTCCTGCTCGCCGAACAGCGCGTCGCCCGCGATCACGCAGCCGGCATCCGGCAGCAGCGCCAGCGCCGCCAGCGCGACGTGCTGGCCCTTCCAGGGCGCCAGACGGCTGAACACGCCGAACAGGAAGCCGCGCGGCAGGTCGAGCTCGTGGCGCAGCGCCGCCCGTCCCGTCGGCGGCTCCACGCAGCGCGGCACCGGCACGCCGTTTCGCACCAGCACGACCAGCGAGGCGCGTCCGCCGGCATCGACGAAGGCGTCGGCCGCCGCCTTCGAGGGCACCACCACCCGCTCGGCGCGACGGTTGGCCAGGCCGACCACCAGCCGGATCTGCAACCAGCCGAAATGATGACGGTCGAGGATGTCGTGCAGGTGCCACAGCAGCGGCGTGCGGTGCAGCCAGGACGCCAGCGCCCCGAGCACGAAGCTCTTCTGGCTGTTGCAGTAGACGAGATCGTGCGACGCCGCGAGGCGGCCGATCTGGCGGGTCAAGCCGATGATCCCGGCCAGCGCCGGCAGCGTCCTGAGCAGGCCGCGCCTGCAACGCGCCGTCCTCGAACAGCAGCACCTCGCCGCCGAGCGCGCGCACGACATGCAGCAGACAGCTCTCGGCGCCACCGATCCGGCCGGTATGGGTCAGGAACAGCACGTCGGGAGCGCGCACTGAGGCGACCGGCGCGACCGCGCCGCGCATCCGCACGACCCGGTCACCGGGCGGCACGCGTTCGAGCAGGGCAGCCGGCGTCGGGATGATCACGTCAGAGCTGCTTGATCAGGTTCGTCGCGGCCAGCGGCGGCTCCGGCTCGGGGATCCATGCGCGTTCCGGCCGCGGCAGCGACGGCGCGACGGCGCCGGCGCTGTAGATCCTTTCGCAGAACGCCTCGTAATGCTCGGTCACGAAGCCGAGGAACGAATCCTGGAACCGCTCCTCGGAGAAGCGCGCGGCGTTGCGATGGCAGGCGGCGGGATCGAACGACGCTTCCCTGAGGATGAAGCTGCGCACCGCCTCGACCACCGCCTCCGGCTCGGGACGATCGAAGAACAGCCCGGTCGGCGCCTCGCCGCCCGCGCGCACCGTCTCGCGCGCACCGCCGCGGCCGAGTGCGAGCACCGGCGTTCCCTCGCTCTGCGCCTCCACCGGAACGATGCCGAAATCCTCCTCGGCGGCGAAGACGAAGGCGCGCGCGCTGGCCATCGTCCGGCGCAGCTCGGCATCGTTCACGAAGCCCCTGAACGTGACGTTCGGTCCGGCGACCGCTCTCAGATGGTCGGCTTCCGGTCCCTCGCCGACCACGATCAGCCGCTCGTCCGGCAGCTGCCGGAACGCCTCGACGATGCAGCGGACGTTCTTGTACGGCACCAGACGCGAGGCGGTCATGAAGTGACGCCCCTTGCGTACCGCCCTGAATGTCGCAGGCACCTTCACCGGGGGATGGATGACGCGGGCGTCGCGGCCGTAGATCTTGCGTATCCGCCTGGCGACGAACCGCGAGTTGGCCATGTAGGCATCCGGGCCGCTCGCGGTGCGGACGTCCCACATCCTGATCCGGTGCAGCAGGAACCGCGTCAGCAGGCCCTTGGGGCCGTGCTCCAGGCCGGACTCCCGCAGGTATTGATGCTGCAGGTCCCAGGCGTAGCGCATCGGCGAGTGCACGTAGGCCAGGTGCAGCTGATCCGGTCCGGTCAGCACGCCCTTGGCGACGGCGTAGCTGCTCGATATCACCACGTCGTAGTCGGAGAGGTCGAGCTGCTCGATCGCCAGCGGCATGATCGGCAGGAACAGACGATGATGGTTCCGCACGCCAGGAAAACGCTGCAGGAACGAGACGTGACTGCTCTCGTATCCGATCTTCTTGCGATCCGCCGGCGTCAGGAAGTCGAACAGGCAGAACAGGGCGGCGTCGGGAAAGCAGCGCAGCATCGCGGCGAGCACTTTCTCCGCTCCGCCGAGTGTGTAGAGCCAGTCATGAACGATCGCGACGCGCATTGATGATCAGACCTCTGAAGCCTGCGCAGGGGCACTCAACCGTCGGCCGGTTCTTCGCGATGAACGGTCAGGCTCATCCCGTCGGTGTTCCTCTCAAGTCGTCCACCTTGTGTCTGATCGGGCGGTTGTCGATCGGCGGCAGCGGGATCTTCCGAGGCAAGCCAACTTCGAACGAAATCATGACACTCACGGCGGTTCATGATCGCCAGAGTAAAAATCGAAATGTTTGGAAAGATAGTTTATTTGCAGATCGAGTGGGATGAGGACGGATCATCGCGTCGGGTGTTGATACGTCTTGAAAACCTTCGATCAAGGCTATCGCCGAAAAGATCGTCGGTCGCAACTGCTGTTTCCGATTTAACCGTCTTTCACGGTTTTTTACCTTAGCGTTTTGTAGCTGACGACAGAGCAGGACGAAGTCCCCGGCAGCGCCGGCGTACGCTCCCGGCGCGCCGCCAACCGTTGGCGCTCGGCGAGCAGGTAATCGGACACAACAGGCCGGGTCGCCGTCCGGCACGCACTTGTCCTCTGCGCCGCCGCGGCGCGCCTGGCCGCTCATGGACTTGCTCGTTTCGTTCTGGACCAGGGGCGCTGCACTATTCGCGTCGGCCGCGCCGGGAGGCGCGCCGCGCCGGCCCGGACCGCTTGCCAGGGTCGGCCGCCCCGGTTGCGGCCGCCGGTCCGATCGGCCACTGATGCGGGATCGGCGGCGGGACGAAGGAACGGCGCATGGCTGACAGCGATTCGGCGACCCATCGACTGGGTCAGCGCCATCCGCGCTTCTTCTCGCCGGTCAGCCTGCTGCTGATCACCCCGCTCTGCGTGCTCGGCTCGGTGGTCGGCATGCAGGTGCTGGTGCGGCTCGGGGTCACCACCAACACCGCCCTGATCGGCGCGCTGGCGGCGATGATCCTGGGGCGGGTGCCGATCGCCGGGCTGTCCCGCTACCGCTCGATCCACGTGCAGAACCTCGCCCAGAGCGCGATCTCCGCCTCCACCTTCGGCGCCGCCAACAGCCTGCTGCTGCCGATCGGCGTCCCGTTCCTGCTCGGCCGCGCCGACCTGGTGCCGACGATGCTGATCGGCGCCGTCGCCGCCATGCTGCTGGACGCGACGATGCTGTATCGCATGTTCGCCTCCGAGGTGTTCCCCGCGCAGGGTCCGTGGCCGCCGGGCGTCGCCGCGGCGGAGGCGATACGCGCCGGCGACGCCGGCGGCCGCAAGGCGGTCGTGCTCGGCGCCGGGCTCGGGATCGGCGTGCTCGGTTCGGTGTTCGGCATTCCCATGTCGGGCTTCGGCGTCGCCTTCATCGGCAATGTCTGGGCGCTCGCGGTGTTCGGCGTGGGCCTGCTGCTGCGCGGCTACGAGCACGTGCTGCTCGACCATCCGCTGCTCGCGGCACTGGTCCCCGGCGGCGACATCGACCACGCGCACGTCGCACAGGGCATGATGCTGGGCGCCGGCCTGGTCGCCCTGGCCCAGGTCGGGTTCACCATCCTCAAGCGCGCCGCCGGTCCAGCGACGGACGCGCTGGGGCCGAGCCCGCGCCAGCTGCGCGCGACGCTCGGGCTCGGCGCCGTTCTATATCTGCTGATCGCTGCCGGCATCGCCGCGGCCGGCGGCCTGGCGGCCGGGGTGCGCCCCGGGGTGCGGCCCCGGTTGGGCGCCTACGCCGCCGTCGCGGCCGGGGTCGCCGACCCCAATCGCCTGTTCGTGACGGGTGGCTCGGCCGGCGGGGAGATGACCGCCTGGATCGTCGGCAAGACGCATCGCTTCCGGGCGGCGGCGGCCTCCAAGCCCTCCGTCAACTTCCTTG
>CAXTOC010000011.1:20686-24204 GCA_964245725.1 uncultured Acetobacteraceae bacterium
CGATCGGCATCGTGATCGGCTTCCCGCCACCCGCCCTGGCGCTGCTGGTCGGCTTCACCGCCTCCACCGGTCCCGCCTTCGCCGACATGGGCTGCGACCTCAAGGCCGGCTTCCTGCTGCGCGGCGAAGGTGCGGATCCCGCCTTCGAGCGCGACGGCCGGTGGCAGCAATATCTCGCCGCCATGTTCGCCCTGGTCGTCGCCGCGCTGACCGTGCTGGTGCTGTATCGCGGCTACTTCGCGCGTGGCCAGGTGGCGCCGGTCGACAAGGTGTTCGTCGCCGCCATCCACGCCGGGAGCAGCCCGGCGGTCGCGCACGCCCTGCTGCTCTGGGCGGTTCCGGGCGCGGTGCTGCAGGCAGTCGGCGGCACCGGCCGCCAGCTCGGCGTGATGTTCGCGACCGGGCTGCTGCTCACCTCGCCGCTCGCCGGCTGGGCGGTGCTGGCCGGCATCCTCTGCCGCCTCGCCTGGCAGCGCCACGCGGGAGCCGCCGGGCGCACCGACATGGAGGTGTTCGCCGCCGGCAGCATCGCCGGCGACGCGCTGTACAGCTTCGCGAGCTCGCTGGTGAAGGTCTAGCCGTCCTGGGGCGGGCGCGGGACATCCCGATGCGGCCAGCACGGAGCAGACGAGCATGAACCCGACGACGGCCGCCTTGTGCGGCAGCATCGCCACGGCGATCTCGATCTTCGGCGGCGGCCTGGCCGTCGAGGCCTACAAGCGGCGTCGCGATCGCATGGGGATGGCGCTGGCGCTGGCGGGCGCGATCGACGCGCTGCTGCGTCTGATCGAGACGCGCAGGATGACGGCAGAGCTCGACGCCGCGCTCGGCGAGCTCGAAGCCGGCAGGCCGGTGGAGTTCGCGACCCTGATCAACGAGAACGCGCCGTTCCAGGCGATCACGCTGTCCTACGCGAACCAGATCGGCAATCTCGGCGAGGAGCTGCCGTTCCGGGTCGCGCGCTTCCTGACGTATTGCCAGGGCCTGCAGCACGACATCGAGCGGCTCGGGCGCGGCGCCGACCAGCCGTACACCCAGGCCACACTGATCCGGGCGATGCGGCCGCTGTGGCTCGAGACCTGGAGGCTCGGCCAGGAGCTGGTGCGCGAGCTCAAGGTGGCCGGCGGCACCGCCTGACGGCATCGACAACAGCGAGAGGGCAGAGAAGCGGCCCTAGGATCGGGGTCTGGGGCCCGCGGCCCCAGCGGGTCAGGGGCGGAGCCCTTGCCTTGCTTCTTCAGCAGCCCGCTGGACTAGGGTGCGGCGAGCGCATCGTTGGGAAGCGCAGCCGCGCGCGCTTCCTGCGACGCCAACAGCTGCGCGGTGTCGCCGTCGATCACCAGGCCGCGCACCACCCCGGTGCGCAGCAGCGCCTGCACCGACGCCACCTTCTGCAGGCCGCCGACCAGCAGCACCACGTCGCGGTGCCGCAGCCGCTCGAACTCCACCGCGAGGGTGCGACGGGCGAGCTCGTGCTCGACCTGCGCGCCGCGGCCGTCGAACAGCCGCCCGAGCGAGTCTGCCACCGCGCCGCGCGCCCGGACGCTGCGCAGCTCGGCGGCAGAGAGCATGGCCTGCTGGCGCAGGAACGCGGTCTCGCGCAGCTCGCCGACGCTGATCAGGTACAGATCCGCCGACTGCGCCAGCGCCAGGGCCTCGGCGACGGTGCGCTGCGACATCAGCACCGCGCGGTCGGCCACGGTGTCGGCGATGAACGGCACCGGCAGGAAGTGCCCCTCGCCGCCGGTGCGCGCCGCCAGCGCCTGCACCACCTCGAACGGGTTGGAGGCGGAATTGCGCGTCAGCGAGCCCATCAGCGAGACGAAGCGCGCCCGTGGGTTGTGCACCCCGGAGAGGTGCAGCGTCATCTGCTCCAGCGTGCGCCCCCAGCTGACGCCGACGGTGATCGGCCGGCCTGCAGCGAGCTTGCCCTTGAGGAAGTTGGCCGCGGCGCTGCCCACCGCGCGCCGGGCGATCAGATCCTGCGCCGCCGCGAGCCTGGGCTCGCCGTCCGCCGACTCGAAGCCCATCGCCGGCGTGGCCAGGCAGAAATCCAGGCCGAAGCGGCGCGCGATGCAGTCCTCGATGTCCAGGTCGCGCACCTGCTCGTGATGGATGGTGATGCTCACCAGCCCGCGCTCCCGCGCCTCGGCGAGCAGCCGGACGATGCGGGTACGATGCACGCCGAGCCGCACCGCCACCTCCTCCTGGGTCATCCCGCCGACGTGGTAGAGCCACGCCGCCCGCACCATGATCGCGGTGTCGGGCTCGTGGGCGAGGTTCAGATTCAGCATCTGGGCAAGATACCCGCTTGACATCCGTTGCGGCAAACGACGAATGTTCGCGTGGGAGCAAAAGTCGCACGACACGGCATATGTTCACGCCAGCCTGTGTCCGAAGCGACGGCGCGTCAGGGAGCGGGAACCATGCAGGGTCCATGACCTACGTGATCGGCATCGACGGCGGCACCGAGAGCCTGCGCGCCACCGTGTTCGACCTCGCGGGTCGCCGGATCGCCTCCGCCGCGTCCGCCTACCCGACCCGGTTCGCCTCGGGCGCTCGCGCCGAGCAGGACCCTGAGGCCTGGTGGTCCGCACTCGGCCTCGCGGTGCGGCAGGCGACGTCGCAGGCCGGCATCGGGCCGCGCGACGTCGCGGCACTCTGCGCCACCACGACCTGCTGCACCGTGGTCGCGCTGGACAGCGCGGTACGACCGTTGCGGCCGGCGATCATCTGGATGGACGTGCGCGCCGGGGCCGAGGCCGACGCCGTGCTGGCCACTGGCGATGCCGCTCTCGCGATCAACGGCGACGGCCGCGGGCCGGTCTCGGCGGAGTGGATGATCCCCAAGGCGCTGTGGCTGTCGCGTCACGAGCCGGAGATCTTGGCAGCCGCGCACACGATCTGCGAGTACCAGGATTTCATCAACTGGCGCCTGACCGGGCGCCGTGTCGCCAGCCTGAACAACGCCTCGATCCGCTGGCACTACCGAAGCGATGCCGGCGGCTGGCCGGACAGCCTGCTGCAGCGCCTCGGCCTGTCGGCGCTGCGCGAGAAGTGGCCCTCGGAGGTGCTGGCACCCGGCGCCGTGATCGGCCCGCTGACCGCGCGCGCCGCCGAGCAGCTGGGCCTGGCCGAGACGGTGCTCGTGGCCCAAGGCGGCGCCGACGCGCTGATCGGCATGATCGGCCTCGCGGTGTCGCGGCCCGGCCAGCTGGCGCTGATCACCGGCTCGTCGCACCTGCAGTTCGCGGTCGGCGAGGCGGCCGCGCACGTGCCGGGGCTGTGGGGCAGCTACGCGGATGCGGTGTATCCCGGCCGCACCATCCTGGAGGGCGGCCAGACCTCGACCGGCTCGATCATCGCCTGGCTGCGCCGGCTGACCGGCGAGGCGCTCGATCTCGACGCGCTCAACCTCGAGGCGGCGAAGCTCGAGCCCGGCGCCGACGGCCTGCTGGTGCTCGACCATTTCCAGGGCAACCGCACCCCCTACACCGACCCGCTGTCGCGCGGCGCCA
>CAXTOC010000012.1:0-24152 GCA_964245725.1 uncultured Acetobacteraceae bacterium
GGCCGATCCACTCGGCGCCGCGGCGGCCCCGGTCGAAGAACCCGAGCACGCGTCGGCCGGACGATCCGGGCAAAATGCCCCGCGATGCGTAATGCTCCGGAACCCTGAACGCGCTGCCTGATTAGCACCTGCGATGGGCGGGGCGGTTCCATGACGACCTCGCCCGGAAGCGGTCTGGGAAGATCGCGTTCGTTCAACGCAATCCGGACCTCAAGCAATGCACGTGACCAGCGGATGAGTGCGACAGGATGCCCACGCTGCCGCATCCGGCATCACCAGCAGATCAGCCACGAGACACCGCCTTTCCCTCCTCAGTTCGGATCCTGACGTGCGCCTCAGGATGTCACGGTATCTGGGGGCGCTGCACCTGCCGGCTGCCTGCAGATTGCTGGCGTCGGTGTCGCTGCTTTTGCTCGACGGCTGCTCGCTCCGTCAATCGCTGGGCCAGTTCTGGGTGCTGCAGCCTCGCGGACCGGTAGCCGACGCCAGCCTCTACTCGCTGATCGTCGACGTGGCCGCGATGATGCTGATCATCGGTCCGACGACGCTGCTGATCCTGTGGTGCATCTGGCGCTATCGCAAGGCGAACGTGAAAGGCGCCTACACGCCCGGCTGGTCGCATTCGCTGCCGGTCGAGATCGTCTCGTGGGGCTTCCCGCTCGCGATCGTGGCCTTCCTGAGCTACCTCTCGTACTGGGGCACGTTCCAGGTCAATCCGTTCGGCCCCCGCGTGATGGCGCACGGCATGAATCGCGACAGTGACAGGAAGGCGGTCGACGTCGACGTGGTGACGACCGACTGGCAGTGGCTGTTCATCTATCCCGATCATCACATCGCGGCGGCCAACGAACTCGTGGTGCCGGTGCATACGCCGGTCCGCTTCCGCATGACGTCCGCGACCGTCTCGAACGATTTCTACATCCCGCAGCTCGCCGGCGAGATCGACGTGATGCCGGGCATGTTGACGAGGCAGGGGCTGATCGCGAACGAGCCCGGCATCTACGAGGGGATCGCCGGCGAGTTCAACGGTCCGGGCTTCTCCTGGATGCAGTTCAAGACCCGGGTGGTGTCGCAGGCCGCGTATGAGCGATGGACCAGCGACGTCGCGAGTTCGCCCAAGCATCTCGACCAGGCCGAGTTCGACCGGTTCGCGACGCCGACGATCAACAAGAGCGGCAAGCCGATCTACTTCTCGCAGGTGGACGACAAGCTGTTCGGCCACGTCATCGACCACCTCATGATGGGCAAGATGTACGCCACGCCGCCCAACATGACTGAGAAGAAGGCCTCACAGGAGCCGGGACGCCGGCAGCAGGACAAGGCAGCCACCTCGTCTCCCTAACCAGGAAGTGCGTGTCATGGTCAATCTGGAAGGTCACTGGAGCCCGCTGCTGGGACGACTGACGCTGTCGGAGATCCCCTACGACAACCCTGTCGTCGGCAGCGCCTTCGTGTTCGCCGCCTTGCTCGGCGTGCTCATCCTCGCGGCGATCACCTACCTGCGCGCATGGGGCTATCTCTGGCGTGAATGGTTGACCACCGTCGACCACAAGCGGATCGGCATCATGTACGCGATCGTCGGCGTCGTGATGCTGTTCCGCGGCTTCGTCGATGCGATCATGATGCGTACCCAGCAGGTGCTGGCGGCCGGACCGGCGTCGGCCGGTTACATGGGCGCCGAGCACGGCTATCTGCCGCCCTACCACTACGACCAGATCTACGGGTCCCACGGGACCATCATGCTGATCTTCGCCGCGACGCCGATCCTGGCCGGCTTCATGAACTACCTGCTGCCGCTGCAGATCGGCGCGCGCGACATGGCGTTTCCGTATCTGAATGCGGTCGGGCTGTGGATGACAGTGGTCGGCGCTGGACTGGTGATGCTGTCGTTGTTCGTCGGCGACTTCAGCCAAGCCGGCTGGAGCGGCCTCGCGCCGCTCACCGAGATGCCGTACAGCCCCGATGTCGGGGTCGATTACTGGAGCTGGGCGCTGCAGATCGGCAGCGTCGGCACCACGCTCGGTGCGGTCAACATCATCGCGACCATCATCAAGATGCGCGCGCCGGGCATGACCTGGATGCGCCTGCCGATGTTCACCTGGACGGCGCTGACCACCAACGTCATCGGCCTGACGGCCTTCCCGGTGCTCGGCGTCGCCGTCGGCCTGCTGACGCTGGACCGCTATCTCGGCACCCATTTCTACACCACCGGGTTCGGCGGCAACTTCATGCTCTACACCGACCTGTTCTGGATCTGGGGCCATCCGGAGGTGTACTTCATCATCCTTCCGGCCTGGGGCATGATGTCGGAGATCATTCCGACCTTCTCCGAGAAGCCGCTGTTCGGCTACGCCGTCATGGTGGCGGCGAGCCTGAGCATCGGCTGCATCTCCTGGACGGTCTGGCTGCACCATTTCTTCACCATGGGTGCGGGTCCGGTCGTCAGCGTATTCTACAGCGTGTCGACGATGCTGGTCTCGATCCCGACCGGCGTGAAGGTGTTCAACTGGGCGTTCACCATGTATCGCGGCCGCCTCACCTTCACGACGCCGATGCTGTGGGCGATCGCGGCGATTTTCATGCAGCTGATCGGCGGCCTGACCGGCATGATGCTGGCCATTCCGGCGATCAACTACATGACGCACAACAGCGTATTCGTGGTCGCCCACTTCCACTGCGTGGTGATGGTGACGCTGTTCGCCTCGATCGCAGGCGCCACGTTCTGGTTTCCGAAGGCGTTCGGCTTCAAGCTCGACGAGGCGAGCGGGCGGGTGGTGTTCTGGCTGTTCATCGCCGGCACCTTCACCGTGTTCACCGCGATGTTCGGCCTCGGCTTCGCCGGCATGCCGCGACGCCTCGCCTATATCCCCTATGCCGGCTGGAAGCCGCTCCTGGTGATCGAGGAGCTGGGCGTCTTCATGTACATCGCCGGCCTGGTGGCCTACGTCTACCAGATCTATGTCAGCATCCGGAAACGAGCCGAGAATCGGGTCGATATCGATGCGTGGGGTACGACCCGCAGCCTCGAGTGGATCACCCACTCCCCGGTGCCTCCGTATAACTTCGCGCTGATCCCGCACGTGAATGCACGCGACGAGTGGGCGTGGCGCAAGGCGAACGGCCTCGGCGGGACGATGCCCGATCACTACGAGGACATCGAGGTGCCGCTCAACACCATGGTGCCCCTGCTGATCGGGATGGCCACGGCGGCGCTTGGGTTCGCGATGGTGTGGCGCATCTGGTGGCTCGCGATCATCGCGATGATCGCGGTCGTCGCCATCATCGTCTTCCGTTCCTTCGGCGGCAGCACCGGCACCAGGATCACCGCGGAAGAGGTCGGGCGCATCGAGCGCGCGGCGAGCTGGCGCCCACGTCCGAACCAAGGTGGCATGCTGCCGGGTGCGGCGGTCGCGTTCGCCGCCAAGAAGGCCGGCCGCGCCGGCCTGCCGCGCTGAGCCCGATGCGGCATCCGGCGATCCCATGTCCCGCGAGAGCGACCGCCGCTCAGGTCGCGCGCGCCTCACTTACACCAAGCCAGGGTAGTCTCCGATGAGCGCGAGCGTCGATCACGGACCCGACCCACGCCACGCGAAGCTGTGGGACGATACCACCCACGAACATGACCTGATGAGCACGCGCATGCTCGGCTTCTGGCTGTACATGCTGAGCGATTCGCTGATCTTCGCGGCCCTGTTCGCGGCCTACGAGGTTCTCAGCTACGACACCAGCATCGCCGGAGGCCCGTCGCCGCACCAGGTTGCGTCGCCGATCTATGCCTACGCCGAGACGGTGGCGCTGTTCACCAGCGTGCTCGCCTACGGTATCGCCATGGTCGAGCTAAGGCGCGGCCGGCCGCAGGCCCTGATAGTCTGGATCGCCGTCGCCTTCGTGATCGGCCTCGCCTTCCTGGGCATGGAGTGGCATGAGCTGACCAGGCTGGCGCAGAGCGGGGCGCCGCCGCAGCGAAGCGGCTACCTGTCCATCTTCTTCACGCTGATCGCCGTGCACGGGATACACATAGCCTTCGGCCTGCTCTGGATGGTCGTGCTGGCGGCCCAGGTGGCGCGCAACGGCTTCACCTTGCTGGTGACCTACCGGCTGGCAAACCTGAAGATCTTCTGGCTCTACCAGACCCTGGTCTGGACCTTCGTGTACTCCTTCGTCTACCTGCGGGGTTCGATCTGATGGCCATCCACAATCAGGAGCCTTGGGAACATCCCGAGATCAAGCTGGCCAACGAGGGCCAGTATATTCTCGGCTATTTCGTCTCGCTGGTCCTGCTGGGGCTGTCGCTGCTGCTGGTCGTCACTCACGCGGCGACGCCCGCGACACTTCTGCTGGTGATCTCGGCTATCGCCCTCATCACCGTGATGGCGCAGCTCATCTTGCTGTTTCACCTCGATTTTTCCGAGACGCAGCGGTGGAACTCGCTGACGCTGATGTTGAACGTGCCGCTGCTGATCCTGTCTGTCGGCCTGACGTCGTGGATGTTCCGCGCCCTGTACACCCACGTCATGGCGCCCGGGCTGATGCCGCACTAGCCCTATCTGGCCGCCTTCGGATCAGGCGGCGGCTGGCACCTGCGCCCGCGGTGCCGACAGGCGCGACGATGGCGGCGGTCCCGGGGCATGAGGGCGCATCTTCCCCGGTCCCGTCCGGCGATCGCCGGCGAGGCGCAGGTGCCGCAGAGAGGCGAACGCGATGCAGGTCGTCAGCGCGTGCCGGTGCAGCCCGGTCCGGGAGCACCCCTCGAAGTGGCAGGCAGCGGCGAGCGTGCGTAATGAGGCGGCTGGCCCGGTCCCTCGGGCGGCACGAGTTGCACGTCCAGCCCACCGACCTTCTGGTTGTGCGCGATGCCCACCGTCCAAGCCAGCCCGCGCGTCCAGGCCGTGGCGGGATTGGGGGCTCATGCCGTAGTCGGCATCGGACAGCATGGTGCCGAAACGCACGCCGCCCGCAGCCAGTCCAGCTCGGCCAGGGCGATCTCGCGCTCGGGCAGCGGCGCCGTCGCCGCCTCGAGCACATCCGCCCGAGCCGGCGTCATGCCTTCTTGGTCCACGTCCCGGGCAGGAATAGCCGCAGGCCGCCCGGCAAAGGCGCCTCGCCGCATGCTAGGGCGAGCGAGACCAGCGCCTGGCAGGTCGCTTGTTTGTCCAGATCGCTACCGTGTTGCCGCGTCACCCCGCAGGTGCGCGTCTGCCCCACCGACCAGCCGGTCCGCCTCCTGCGCCAGCACCGTCGACAGCCGGGCATCGTCCCCGGCGTGGCGCGCGATGAAGTGCTGCAACTGGTCATGCCCCGTCAGTTCCAACCGGGCCACCATCGTTTACAGGCTCTTGCGCTCTTCAGGGCGAGCAGGCCACGCAGGCAGGGCGGCGCCCACGTCCAACCCGTCTTGCGGCCCAGCACGCTC
The DNA here is from genome assembly GCA_964245725.1 of uncultured Acetobacteraceae bacterium. Taxonomy (GTDB): domain Bacteria; phylum Pseudomonadota; class Alphaproteobacteria; order Acetobacterales; family Acetobacteraceae; genus Lichenicoccus. The sequence continues at coordinate 5,414 of CAXTOC010000012.1, forward strand.
AGGAAGGGCCCGAGCCACGCATCCAGATCAGCCGCGCCGCTGCGCGCGTCTCCCACCGCCGTTTGCGTCAGGTCAGGCGGCGTGGCCAGACCTTCAAGTTGAAAGCGCCAAAGTAGTGCTAGCAGCGGTGTACGACTTTCTCTCGAGCCCTATGGTCGAGCCTCACTCCCACCGGTCTCTAGCCGGTTGGACTCTTGGTTACCCGTTTCATGCGGCTACTCGACCTCTTTCTGCAAGCTGCTGACCATACACCACTCGGCGTCGACGGCGTAGATGGCGATTACGGTGGACGGGGTCCGAGCGCGCTAATTCTACGCCATCTTGAGTCATGATCAGCCGCCGCCGCTCCATGATGCAGTGGGAGCAGCATCAGTCAGTCCCATGGCAGTTGTCATTGCTAACACTCTCAGATTAGGCTCGTCTGTGCAGAAACTCGGGACCGGAAATGAAAGCGGCTCGGAGCTACGCGGTCTCGGATGCTGTGGTCGCTCGTATCGCCTCGGATATGGATGAGCTGGGATTCGGCGTTCTCCCGAATTACATCTCGAGCCAGGATCTGGAGCCGGCACGTGCGCTCGCCGTGGACGCCGTGCGGGCAGCTGGCGACGAGTATGTCTGCTTCAGGAACGCCGATGCCCTCGCCGGCACCGTGCTGGGTGAACTGCCGGAGTCGGACGAGTTCAAGGAAATCTGCCGGCGGCTCTACGAATGCGGTACCGACGCGACCGCGCCGGAAGTCAAGTTCTACCAGATTTACAGGTGCCTGAAGGGTGCCACCGGCCAGCGTCACTCGAACCGCTTCCATTACGACTCTTATGTGCTCACGGCGCTGCTTCCTGTCGCCATTCCGGAAGAGGGTCGCCGCGGCGACCTCCTGCTCGTCCCCAACATTAGACGCATACGACGCCTCTACCTGCTGAACGTCCTGGATCGGTTCCTGGTTGGTAGTCGGATTGCTCAGATTATCTTACGGCGCGCTGCGCGTCGGAGGTCACCGCGCATGGTAGCAATCCGGCTCGAGCCCGGTACGATGTACTTCTTCTGGGGCTATCGCTCTATCCATACCAATGAGCCGTGCGAGGTGGACACGCTTCGAGCAACCGCCTTATTCCATTATGGTGATCCACACGAGAACAGCCGCATCCGTATGCTGACGAGGCGTGCGCGCGGTGATGCGGCGCTCTGAATGATCGGTCAAGCTCTGCAAGCCTCATGTTGCCGCAGATTACCACCACAGGAAGGTGGGGCTTTTCCTCTTCGGTCTGCAGCTCGGCGACGTCGATGTAGCAGCCGATCGGGTTCCGTTTTGCTGGAGATAACGGAAGCACGAGCGCATTAGGTGCGGGATTGTTGGCTGGAGGATATAGAGCCAGCCGTCAAGCAAGAGCGATGCCGCCGTGGAGGACCGGTGCCATAGCTGGTCGGCTCCCGGCCGGCCCGGGATGCCGCGAACCGTGGCCGAGGTTGCGAAGCGGCGGTGAACGGCCATACTGGGCAACATCACACCGGGCCGCACCGGGACCAGGGTGGCCCAGACCTCGCGAGGAGGCGCGCGATGAGCGAGCCGGGACGTTCCAACGTGCTGCTGCGCGCCTATCGCTCGCTGATGCCCCGGGACGCTCGCTTCATCGAGTATTTCTGCCAGCACTCCAGGCTGATCGTCACCGCTGCGCAGTCGTTCCGCGCCCTGATGTCGGGCGACGGCCATCCCGATCAGCACGTCGCCGAGATCAACCGGCTCGAGAACGCCGCGGACGAGATCACGCGGGCGACCATCTTCGCGATCCACAGGACCTTCATCACACCGTTCGACCGCTCGCAGATCCTCGACCTGATCACCGCACTCGACGACACCATCGACCTGATGAAGGATACCGGCCGGCGTATGCTTCGCTACGGCGTCGCCTTCACCTCGGAGATGCAGGCGATGGCGGATTGCGCGGTGCGGGCCTCGACGCTGATACGCGACGCGATGCCGCTGCTCGGCTCGATCGGCCCCAGCGCGGAGGCGCTGAGCAGGATGTCGGTCGCGGTGCGCGTGATCGAGAGCGAGGCGGACGAGCAGCTCGATCGTGGGCTGCGTCTCCTGTTCGCGAGCGACGGATCGCCCGGCTACAAGCTCACCGTCGAGAAGGTCTACGACCTCGTCGAGGCGGTGGTCGACCGCTGCGAGGACATCGTCGACGTCATCGATGGCATCGTCGTGGAACAGGTCTAGGCCGGACCGTGTGACCTTCCTCGGCAGCACGCCGTTCCTGATCGGCCTCATCGCCTCGGCGCTCGCGTTCGACTTCCTGAACGGCCTGCACGACAGCGCCAACTCGATCGCCACCGTCGTCGCGACCCGGGTGCTGCGGCCGCTCACCGCGGTGCTGTGGGCCTCGTTCTTCAACTTCATCGCCTTCGGGGTGTTCGGCCTGCACGTCGCCGCGACCATCGGCCACGGCGTGATCGCCGCGGCCGCCGTCGATCCCCTGGTCATCTTCGGCGCGCTGAGCGGCGCGATCACCTGGAACCTGCTCACCTGGCGGCTCGGCATCCCGTCGAGCAGCAGCCACGCCCTGGTCGGCGGCTTGGTCGGAGCGGGGATGGCGAAGGCCGGCGCGACCGCGGTGATCTGGGGCGGCCTCGGGACCATCGGGGCCGCGATCATCCTGTCGCCCCTGACGGGCCTGACGCTCGCGATGGCGCTGGTGCTGGCGGTCTCCTGGCTCGCGGTCCGCTCCACCCCGTTCGCGGTCGACCGGCGCTTCCGCAGGATGCAGTTCGTCTCGTCGGCGCTGCTGAGCCTGGCCCATGGCGGCAACGACGCCCAGAAGACCATGGGCATCATCACGATCCTGCTCTACTCGCGGCACCTGCTCTCCGGCGGCTTTCACGTGCCGTTCTGGGTGGTGCTGAGCTGCCAGTCGGCGATGGCGCTGGGCACCCTATGCGGCGGCTGGCGGATCGTGCGCACGATGGGCTCGCGGATCACGCACCTGACCCCGATGCAGGGCTTCAGCGCCGAGACCGGCGGCGCCCTGGCGCTGTTCGGCGCCACCTGGCTCGGCATTCCGGTGTCGACGACGCACACCATCACCGGCTCGATCGTAGGAGTCGGCGCGGCCCGCCGCGTCTCCGCGGTGCGCTGGGGCGTGGCCAGGGGCATCACCGTCGCATGGGTGATCACCCTCCCTGCCTCTGCCGCCGTGGCTGCTGCCTGCTACTGGCTCGGCAGGCTGGTCCTGCGGTAGGGCAGGGGCGGTGGTCTCGACGGCACCCCGACGCCTAGCCGGGAACGGTTTTACGGTTCAAACTGTATCGTTCTCGTCCAGGAAGGAAATTCGTCCATGCCGCAAAGCTCGGCACTCCCCTCCTACAGCGCCATCTACGCGTTCGGCGACAGCCTGTCGGATGCCGGCAACGTCTCGCTCCTGACCGCCACCGTCGGCACCGAGCCGGTGTCACCCCCTTATGCCCAGGAGACCTACGGGTCGACCACCGGCAACGTGTTCAGCAACGGTCCGACCTGGGTGCAGGATCTATCCACGGCCCTGGGCCTGGGCACGCTCGCTCCGAGCCTGGCGAGCGGCACCGACTTCGCCTACGGGGGCGCCGAGACTGGTTCGACGCCGCAGAACGGCGGCAACCCCGAGATCGGGCTGCTCTCGCTGCCGGCGCAGCTGCAGCAGTTCCAGGCCAAGGTGGCGACTCCGGCCGCGAACGCGCTCTACACGATCTCGATCGGCGCCAACGATCTGTTCGAAATCCTGGACAGCACCAGCCTGACGGCGCAGCAGCAGACCGCGGACGTCAATGCCGCCGTCACCAACGAGATCAGCTTCGTCAACCAGCTGGTCGGCGACGGCGCCAAGAACCTGGTGGTGATGGACGTGCCCGATCTCGGCAAGATCCCGTCCTACAACCAGAGCGGCTCGGCCGCGGAAGCGACGCGCCTCGCCGACGCCTACGACACGTCGCTGACCAGCCAGCTCTCCAGCATCGCCAGCAGCGACGCGGTTCGCATCAACGTGATCAACGCCTTCCAGCTGATCGACCAGGCCGTCGCCGACCCCGCCGCCTACGGGCTGACCAACGTGACCGCGCCGGTCTGGACCGGGAACTTCACCAGCGCCAGCAGCGGCACGCTCGTCTCCAGCGATCCGGCGGTGCAGGACCAATACCTGTTCTTCGACCACGAGCACCCGACCGAGACCGGTCACCAGGCGCTCGCCAGTACAGCCGAGGACGAGCTCGGCGGCAACAACGTCGTCGTCCTGCCTTCGGGCAGCCAGTACTATCAGGCGGCGGCCGGCACCACGGTGCTCACGGGCGGCGGCAGCGACACCGTCAGCGCGACGGCGGGGCAGGTCACGGTGATCGGCGGCCTCGGCACCCTGACCTTCGTCGGCGGTACCGGTGCCAGCTCCGTCACAGGAAGCACCGGGGCGGTCACGATCCTCGGCGGCTCGGGCGGCGGGAACTTCGGCGGCGGCGCCGGCGGTCCCAACATCCTCGTCTCCCAAGGTGCCGCCGGCGCCAACACGACGCTCGTCGGGGGCGCGTCGGGCGACCAGATCTTCGGCTCGGCAGCCGGCAACGACCTGCTGATCGCCGCCGTCGGGCGCGACTCGATCCTCGGCGGCGGGGGAAGCACCACGATCGACGGAGGCGCCAGCGCCGGCAGCGTCATCTTCGCCAGCGGCGGCGCCACCACCGTCAACGGCGGCGCCGCGGGTGCCGACACCATCGTCGGCGGCGCCGGACCCACGAGCGTCGTCGCCAACGGGGACGCGGTGTTCGGCACTTCGGGCACGCTGAACGTGAGCGGCAGCGCGAGCCGGGCGGATTCGATCATCGGCGGTGCCGGCGCGCTCAGCGTGACCGGACACGGCGGCAACATGCTGGTGGTCGCGGCGACGAGCACGTCGAGCATCACCACCGGCAACGGCGCCAGCCTGATCCTGGCGAGTTCGGGCGCCACCAGCGTCACGGGGGGTTCCGGCTCGCTGCAGGCGCTGCTCGGCGCCGGCACCGCGACCGTGACGGAAGGCTCCGGTGCAGCGCTGTTCGACGTGGTGAAGGGGGCGGCGGGCGGAACCGACGTGATCAACGGCTTCAAGCCGGGCAGCGACCATATCCAGCTGTTCGGCTACGCGCCGACCGACCTGCAGGTCACGACCAGCAACGGCTCGAGCTTCGTGAGCCTGACCGACGGCACCAAGATTGAGGTCGTCGGCGTGACCGACCTGGGCGGCAGCATCAGCTGATGTCCCGAACCAGAAGTCCTTTGGATTTCGTTCCCAGAGGACACTCGCCTTCATCAAGTGAGTGACCTGCTCGTCTCAGGCTGGATCAGCCTGAGACGTCGTTCAGTCGCGATGATAACGAGCTGGATTCCCCGCACACGGCAGGTCCGCAGATCGGTGAGGTGGAGCCCACGGACAGGAGGGGGGAGCGGAAACATGTCGAGACCATCCTGATCACCGGCGTCTCGAGTGATCTCGGCAGGACGATCGCCGAGGCTGCGCTGGCACAGGGCCATCTGGTGATCCGAGCGCTGCGCGATCAGGCGCAGCGTCTGGCATCCGCGCAGACCGTGCCCGGTCACGCCGTCGTTCGATTGCTGGATGTCACCGACATGACCGCGATCGCATCGCTGGTGAGCACGCTGCGGTCGTGGTGGAGGAGATCGCGATCGTCTCGTTGCATCGTCAATTCGAGGTTGATCGGTTCGCACCCGTGCCACGGATCCAGACGGTGCTGCCAGCGATGCGGGGCACCGACGTGGCCATATCGTCGACATGTCCTCGATGGGCGGCGTCATGGCGTTCCCGGGCCTGGGCGCCTACGACAGAAGCACGTTCGCGATCCTGGGCCGGGGCGATGCGCTGGCGCAGGAACTAGCACCGCTCGGCATTCGCGTGACGACCGTGCAGCCGGCGATCGCTGTCGGAAGCCGAACCCGTCATCGTCGTCCATGACCAAGTGTTCGATCCGGCGCAGCGGCCCGAGTTCAACTCGGGCGACCCGGCAGCGCTCGCCCATGTCGTCATGGAGGCCATCGCGGCCGATGCGCCGCCATTGCGTCTTCTGGTCGGCCCCACCCCAGTCCGTCTGGTTCGCGGGAAACTCGCGGCACTTTCCGCCGAGATCGACCAGTGGGAACGGCTTTCGCGAGCGGACGGCGAGGGCTGACATCTGCGAGCCTCTGTTGGTCAGGTCGCGGTGGTGCCGTCCTAACCTGACCTTAACGATGTTCTTCTAGCCTGCCTGCGGCTCGGAGCGTTTCGAGACCGACGCGGCGGGGATGGCGATGAAGGTTGGCTCAACTCCGGCTCGAGTAGCCGGCTACCGGCCGCGGTTCCGCCGCAAGGGAACGGGTCACCGCGCAGGCGCCCTCGCGGTTCGTCCACGCCACGACGACTCGCGTGCCGCCGAGGCTCACGGCGATGGTCGAAAACGGTGAGTTCTGTCGGGCATCGCGAGAGGGCCACGATCCAGTCCCAGGACGCGATCTCGCATCCTCGTCAGGTGGACAAGAGCGAACGCTTCGTCGCCTTCGCCTTTGCCGGCGCAGACATGGTCGTCGAGACCGACGTGGACGGAGTGGTCACGTACGCGGCGGGCGCGTTTCGCAACAAGTTCGGGCGATCGGCGGACTGGTTCGTCGGGCGGCCGATCAGGCAGCTCTTCGCACCGGTGGATCACGAGGCGCTGCGTGCGGCACTGGCGCTGCTGGTGGAGCGCGGTCGCCTGCAGCCGCTGATCATCCGGCTGTCAGACGCGGAACGGACGCATCTCGCCCTCGCCGGCATCGCCTTGCCGACGCAGGACGCGCCTCTCAGGCTGAGTCTCAGCCTTGCCCGTCCCCCCGCGCCCCTGGCCAGCCTGATCCAGGCGCGCACCCCGCACGCGATGGCCCGTGCCACTGAAGCGCGGCTGCGTGACGGCACGGCGTGCGACCTCAAGCTGCTCGAGATCCAGGGCCGCGCGAGCAGCGTGATCTCGTCGAGCGAGGTGATCGGACGCGTGCTCGAGACCGTGGCACCCGGAGCGATGGCGAGCGAAATCGCGCCGGGCCGCTTCGGCCTGCTGGGTTCGGCGGATTCCGAGGCGAACCTGCTCTCGATCACCGACCTGCTGGAGCGGGCGCTGCGCAAGCAGGGGATCGAGGTCTCCGTTGCCAGCCGCCAGCTGAGTCTGTCGATGACCGGGCTGACACAGACCCAGGCGGCGCGTGCGCTGCGCCAAGCGCTCAATGTTTTCGCGCGCGGCGGGCCGTCCGCCCTGGACGAAGCGGGTTTCGGCGGCGGCCTCGCCGGCTATATCCGCCGCGCGGGAACCCAGGCCGCCACCTTGCGGCAGACGATCCGGAAGAACCATTTCAAGCTGGTGTTCCAGCCGATCGTCTCCCTGGCCGATCTTTCGGTGCATCACTTCGAGGCGCTGATCCGCCCAGGCTTGGACGCTGGCAGCTCGGACGCCGGGGCCCCCGCCCATGCGCCGCAGGACTTCGTCATGCTGGTGGAGACGCTGGGACTCGCGGACGAGCTGGACCTGGAGGTTGCCCGTCTGGCCTGCGAGGCCGCCGGCAGGTCCGAAGCCGTGGTCGCCTTCAACGTCTCGGGGCAGTCGGTGCAGAGCCCCGGCTTTCGCGACCGTCTCGTGCGTCTGCTCTCGGCCAGCGCGGCGAGCAAGGCAGGTCTGATCATCGTCGAGATGACGGAGACCGCGGAGATCGAGGACGTCGAGGAAGCGGCGCGCACCGCCGATGCGCTGCGCGCGCTCGGCGTTCCGTTCTGCCTGGACGATTTCGGCGCCGGCGCGATTGATATCCGGCTGCTGCGGGAACTCAGACCCAACATCGTCAAGCTCGACGGCTCGTACATTCCCGGCGTCGTGCAGGGTGGACGGGAGCGGGCGCTGGTCGCCGGGATGGTCGAGATCGGGCGCGGGGCGGGAGCCGAGATCGTTGCCGAGCGCATCGAGACGAGGGCGGAGGCGGATGCGCTGCAGGCGCTCGGCGTGCAGTATGGGCAAGGTTGGCTGTTCGGGCGTCCAGTATCGTTGCCGAGGCCTGCCGTCGAGCCGTCCGCCGCACCCAGGCCGCGTCGTCGCGCGGGCCAGAAGGAGGATTGGGGCTAGCACCCGGAGCGGGGAAGAGGACGGTGCCGGTCTCTGAACCGGAAGTCCGTCGGACTTCCGGTTCTCAGTGGACATCAGCCTTATCAACAAGGTAGTGGCCCACTTATCTCCAAAATGCGCCGGCGGATCGCGGAGGCAGGACGCTAGGTGCCGGGATGGTAACGCCGCTCGGTATGGGTGCGCAGCTGAGCCGGATAGAAATAGACCTCGCGCAGGGCGCCGCTCGTGTAGCGGATCGCCTGGTCGTCGAAATGCGGGGAGTCGGGATCGCCGCTCTCGCCGCCGGCCGTGACCGCGACGGCCCGCACCGTCTCGCCGAACTCGACCGCGGCCACGAAGCTGTTGCCCTCGTCGCCGTAGCGCCGCTTGACCCCGGGCAGGCGCGGTCCGCTGATCGAGGCGAGCGAGCCCCACTGGGCCGAGGTGAAGCCGACCGGCAGGCTGGGTCGGGCATCCGAGAATCGCGGCTCCAGCGCATCGTCCAGTCGCTGGAACCGGTTGATCTGTCCCCATGGCGTGCGCCAGCCGCCGAAGTCTCGGCTGAGCCGGTCGCAGGCGGTCGCGAGCGCGCTGAGCTTCTGCATCGGCGTGGTGCGCGCCAGCACGGCGTCGTAGTCCGACAGGCTGTTGCCCGGTAGGGTCACGCCGGCCTCCTGCCACAGCGCGTCGCCCCAGTACACCGCGACGCTCGTGGCGACGGAGCCGGCCGACCAGCGACGATCCCAGCCCCGCAGCGTCGCCACCTGCTCGGCCAGCCGCGCCCGGAGCGGGTCGTGCGGCGGCGCCTGATCGTAGGCTGCCAGCAGGCGGGGGATCAGGATGTCGAAGCCGGGCTGGCCGGCATCGTAGGCGGCCGCCACCAGCGACTGCAGGGTGAAGTCGCTCCTGCCCTGCAGCAGCGCTACCGCATGCAGGCCGCGCACGTTCTCGCCGTAATCATCCATGTAGCGCGGAAAGTCGGCGCGTCTCGGGCTCGCCGGCCCCGATGCCGAGTACGGCCAGTCGTTGGTGTTCTGGATCCAGCCGGTGCTCGGATTGAGCAGGTGCGGCGCCTCGTCCAGCGCGTGCAGGCCATGCCAGTCGGTGGCCGGATCGGCGCCGTCCACCGGGCGGGCATAGTCGATGCGGTCGTCGCGGCGCGGGATGAACTGCGGATGCAGGTAGGCGATGTCGCCGGCGGCGTCGGCATAGACGGTGTTGTTGGACGTGTTCGCCTTCAGCTCCATCACCTTCATGTAGCTGCGGTAGTCCCGCGCCCTGGTCAGCCCGAAGGATTGCTCCAGCGCCGCGACCGGCCTGAACATCATGGCCTCGCTGATCCAGCGGCCGTCACCGCTCGTGCCGACGATCGGGCCGTGCCCGGTCCTGTAGACGGTGAAGCCTCTCGACCCGAGGCCGCCACCGTTGGTGCGGTACGACAGCGTCACCGTCGAGGACTGCACCGGCCGCATCGCGTCGCCGTAGCGGTAGAACAGCCGGTCGCCCCGGCGGACGATGGTCTCCATGAACTGGTCGACGGCGTCGGCGTGGCTGGAGGTGTGCATCCAGCCCACCCGGTCGTTGAAGCCCTGGTAGATGAAGAACTGGCCCCAGGTCGCCGCGCCGTAGGCGTCGAGCCCGGCGTCGCTGCTCATCTGCAGCTCGGAGCGAAAATAGAACGAGGTGTGCGGGTTGATCAGCAGCAGCGCGTGGTGGTTCCTGGTATTGGACGGCGCAACGGCGATGCCGTTGGATCCGGTCGACGCGAGAAGATCGACCGTCCGCGGGAAGTCGAGCCGCGCGAGCCTGGGCAATCCGTAGAAGCGGGCGAGCTCGGGGAGCGGGATGCGCTCGATGTCGCCGCCGATGCTGCCCTCGGTGAAGGCGAGCGCCATCCACGGCTCGAAGTGCCGGATCACCTTGGGCGTGACCGCGCGGTGCGTCGCCAGGTAGTAGTTCAGGCCATCCGCCCATCCGTTCATCAGCGCCCTGAGCCAGGCCGGGCTGCGTGCGTACCTGGCACGCAGATCGTCCGGATCGACATACAGCCTCGCCCGCAGGTCCTGGGCGAGGGCGCGCTCGCCTTCGGCCTCGCCGAGCCGGCCCAGCGCCGTCAGGTAGTTCATCTCGATCCGCCCGAAATCGTCTTCGGCCTGGGCGTAGATCATCCCGAACACCGCCTGCGCGTCGGAGTGGCCGTGCACGTGCGCGATCCCCCAGTCGTCGCGCGTGATAATGACGTGCGCCGCGATCCGCCCCAGGCGCGCGAGCTCGTCCTCCGCCGCACGCGCCTGCACGGCGGCGACACTCGCCAGGCCGAGCAGGAGTGCGATCCAGCGCACCCGCGGCACTGTCCTATCCGACAGCGATCGGCAAGCCGGGTGATGCTGTGCCGGCGACGACATGGCGCGCCTCCGTGGTCGAGGGATGACGGGCTGATGACGGCAGCCTGCACCGGCCGCATCGTCCGGGCCAGCCTCGCGCCGCTGCGGCCGCGTTCAGCCGGAATAATCCGCCTCGAGCTCCAGCATCCGGCTCGAGATGAAGGCGTGGATCATCGGCGCACGTCGGCGCAGATCGGTCGATCCGCCGACCCCGTCGCTGGGGAACACCACGTTCCTGCCGTCGATGAGGGCGCGCTCGACCCGGTCGAACGCGTCGCTGATGGTCTGGAAGATGCCGTTGGAGCGCCAGTCCTCGTCGGAGAACAAGGCCGAGGGTTCGGCGCCCAGATGCCACCGCGTCGGCATGCCGACGACGTTGGGCTCGGCCCGCATCGCGGCGGCTTGGCTGTTCGGGCTGACCCGCTGCATGTTGTCGTCGAGGACGAACACGGTGTTGGGCATCCCGCGCACCATGTCCGACGTAATCTGCTTGATCCGTAGAACCCGCCCCAGCCTGCCCATGACGTCTTCCTGCGACCCGGCACCCGGCTCAGCCTAGCGCCACCGATGGCAAACCAGGTGCTTTTTTGTTAGCGCCGACGGTCCGGCGCATGATCAGCACGCCCGGGCTGGACGTCGCGGCTGGAGACGGCTCCGGCCCAGGGTTGGAGTCTCAGCATGGCAGCCTGCCGCTTCAGCCTGATCCTGCTTCTGCTGCTCGGCGGCTGCAGCGCCGCGGCGGACGATCCGGCGCATCCGGCGCGGGCGAGGGGATGGGTCGATACCAGGATGTATTTCGGGCTCGGGCCCACCGATCAGCCGTCGCGGGGGATCGACGAGGCTGCCTGGCGCGGTTTTGTCGACCGCGAGGTGACGCCGCGCTTCCCGAGCGGCCTCAGCGTGATCGCCGCCTACGGACAGTGGCGGGGCCCGCACGAGGCCGCACCGCAGCGGCTGCGTTCCATGATCCTGGTCATCGACTACCCCGACACGGCGGAGAACCGCGGCAGGATCGAGGCGATCCGGCTGGCCTGGAGGCGGCTGACCGGCGACCGGTCGGTGCTGCGGGTCACGCAGCCGGCTGAGGTGTCCTTCTAGACCCTCTCGCAGCGATGCGGAGGGACCCTACCGCGGGACAGCCATCGCAGCGGCCCTAGCCTGCCTCGCTCACCGGCAGCGACGCTTCGGGCCAGGGTGGTATCGGCGGCGCCGGCGCCGCTGGCTTGGCCGCGCGGCGCTGCCAGGCGATCGCGAACAGCAGCAGGCCGAGGGCCAGCGCGACGCACAGCGCGTAGAAGTTCCCGGCCGACGGAAAGGCCGCGAGCAGGCCGGCGCAGAGATACATCATGGGGTTCGAGGCTACGAACACCGGCAGCGTCGACCGGCCGATCCGGCCGAGCCACCGTCCCAGCAGACGCCGTCCCTGCGCGGTCATCGAGCGGTAGATCGCCGCCATGCAGGAGGCCAGCAGCAGCGCATGGGCGATGCGCAGAGGCCCCAGCGTCAGCTTGTCCCCGAACGGCACGGCGCCGCTCCGTCCCAGCCCGAGCTGCAGCCCCGCCGGGATCATCCCGCGATGTGCCGCGAGCTTGAACGCCAGTGCCGCGGCGAGCAGCAGCAGGTAGACCACGATGGCGCCTCGTCCCGCCGGCAGGCGCTCCAGCACGTTGTAACGCGCCGCGGCCATGCCCAGCAGGAACAGGAACTGCCACGCCAGCGGATGGAAGTACCAGGTCGGCAGGCCGACACCGGCCGTGCTGACCGTGCCGGTGGCCGCCAGCAGCCACAGTCCGGCGGAGGCCGCGACCGTCGCGCGTGGTGCCCGGCGCAACCCGCAGAGCTGCAGCGGTGCCACGACCAGCAGCAGGGCGTAGAGCGGCAGCACGTCGTGATAGGCCGGCGTCCATTGCAGCGAGGCCATCGCGCGCAGCACGAAGCCGGGATCGGTGAACACGTACTGCGCCATCTCGAACGAACCGGCGTCGCGGCAGGCCAGAGGGATGCACAACCCGATGACCACGGCACTCGCGATCGTCATCAGCAGGTTGCACGCCAGCAGCAGCCCGGAGCGTCGCAACGACTTGACCCAGCTGTGGATCAGCCCGACGCGGTCGAGCAGGCGTCCGTAGGCGAGCGCGAAGGCATAGCCCGAGCACAGCACGAAGATCTCGGCGGCCGACGACAAGCCAAGCGGCGTCAGGCTGAAGCTGTGCACCTTCGCCAGGCCTTCGTCATGCGCGACCAGCGCGAAGTGGTTCAGCGTGATCGCCAGCAGGGCGTAGCCGCGATACACGTCGAGGAAGGGCTGGCGACGCGACGCGACGCCGCCGACCCGCCGTTCGCCGGCATCATCCCGCTGGATGTTCAGCATCGCTCGCTCCGGCGTCGAGATGGGATGAATCGAGGTGCGGCGGATCGACGGGATGAGGCGCGAGGGACCCTGTCGCTACTTCACCACGCCGCGCGTCCAGTACGATACGTTTCAGTAACAAATATAGCCGCTGTTCCGCTTCTTTTCCACTTCAATATGAGTTCGAACATGAGGTCCTCGGCGGCGATCGCGGAGGGGCGCACGCGGCGAGCTCCCGATCGGGACGGGTTGACGGAAATCGGCCGATGCGGACCTCGCGAGGCAACCCTCGCCGCCCGACAGACCTTCCGCTCGCATGCATACGACAGCACTCTGCTTCGTCGACGCGGCCCTGTCGGCGCTCGAACGATCGCTGCACGACCGCGGCTCGGAGCTGCGCAACGTCCAGCTGGCGACTCTCACCCCGGAGGGACGCCCGGGTCTCAGGACGCTGGTGCTGCGCGGCTTCGAGCGCTCCCCGGGATGCGCCGAGATGCACACCGACGCGCGCGCCGCCAAGGCGCGCGACATCGCGCGCACGCCTTCGGTCACCCTGCTGGCCTGGTCGGCTGCCGACCAGCTGCAGATCCGTCTCGACGGCGAGGCCCGCCTGCACCGCGACGACGAACTCGCCCGTTCCCGCTGGGATGCGCTCTCGCCCAACGCGCGCAACAGCTACGGCCTGCGCTCCGAACCGGGCGCGCCGATCGCCGACCCTGACGAACAGTCCCACCTGCCGCCCGACCAGCAGTTCGGGCAGTTCGCCGTCATCCTGGTTTCGCTGACTTGCCTCGACGTGCTCCGCTTGGGTCCCGAGGGCAGCCAGACCCGTGCCCGCGGCCGCTTCGCCGCATCCGGCATCGAGGTGCGCTGGAGCGGTCCCTAGCGGATAGGCCATGCGCGAGCCGCCGCGGTAACGTTTCTCCCGCCCTCGACGAATGAGGCATCATGACGTCGATCGTGATGCGCGGGGCCAGCCTGGCGGTGACGTTGCCGCCGCCGCTGTCGCGCGCGGTGCCTCGGCATCGCGGACTTCCGGGAGGCCACATGGCCGGTAGCGACTGGGCCGCGCTGATGGCAGCCGCGCAATCCGGCGACGCCGCCGCCTATCATCGTCTGCTGGTCGAGATCCGCGTGTGGCTGCGACGCTACTACGCACGCAGGTTGCCGCCGGGCACGGTCGAGGACGCCGTGCAGGACACCCTGCTCGCCGTCCACGAGAAGCGGCACACCTTCGACCCGTCGCGGCCGTTCGAGCCGTGGCTGGCGGCGATCGCGCGGTACAAGTGGATCGACCGGCTGCGTGCGATCGGCGCCGCGCCGACCGAGCTGTTGAGCGACGCGTTCCCCGTCGCGGACCACGGCGATGCGGTGACCAGCGCGTGGTCGCTGGAACGTCTCCTCGACGAGATCAAGCCGGCGCAGGCCACGGTGATCCGCCTGGTCAAGCTGCAGGGCCTCAGCATAGAGGAGGCATCGGCCCGCACCGGTCAGTCCGCCTCGCTGGTGAAGGTGAACATCCATCGTGGACTGGGACGACTGGCCTCCATCGTGCGCGGGCGCTCCGATGCCGAGTGACCGGCTCATCCGCCAGCTCGTCCTCGAGCTGAAGCCGGTCCGGCGACGTCGTGCGCGCGTCGAGGCACTGGCGCTGGCGTCGCTGTTCCTCGTCGAGCTCGCCCTGTTCCTGGGCTTCGGCGCGATGCGGCCCGACATGCCGGTGGCGATGCACGCGCCGTCGTTCTGGTGGAAGCTCGGCAGCCTCGGCCTGATCGCCCTGGTCGGCCTCGCCGTCGCGGTCGGCTCGCTCGATCCTTCCCGCTCGCCGCGATCGGGCCTGCGCTGGCTGATGGCGATCATCGCTCTGTGCCTGACGATCGGCTGGGTGATCGACGCCTCCCGCGACGGGGTGCCCGGGCTCGTGACGCGGCTGAACTGGCCGGATGGGCTGCGCTGCGTCTCCAAGATGGTGCTGCTGTCGGTTCCGGCGGCCCTCGGCCTGGGCCTGCTGATCCGGCGGGGTGCTGCCACCGACCGCGGGGGCACCGCGCTCGCCGCCGGCATCGCCGCCGCGGCGTGGGGCGCCTTCGTGTTCGTGTTCGCCTGCCCGCACGACGATCCGCTCTACATCGCGCTCTGGTACGGGCTCGGCTGCGGCATCGTCACGCTGGCCGCGCGCCTCGTCCTGCCCAGGCTCACCCGCTGGTAGCGCCGGCCTGCTGCCGGTTGCACCGTGCCGGCGCGTTGGTTAGGAATAGTTGGAGTGGTAACGCCACGCGTCTGCAACCGAGAGGCTCTGCGGTCCCCTTCTGCTGCCGTCGAGCCGGCAAGAGACCTCCGGACCCGCTCCGGAAATGGTCCGCCTGACCAAGCGTTATTCCAACTAAGCTTCACGTCGATATCATCGAAGGTGCAATTACTGGTGTCTGATCGAGCGCGCATGCCAGGATCCGCAGGCGAAGTCGCTTCGAGCGTCCGGCTCTGCCTGTTTCTCTCCCTGGCCGTGCTCGCCGTGCCGGTGTTCTCGGTCACCATGCCGCCGCTGCTCGACTACCCCAACCACTGGGCGCGGCTGTGGCTGCTCTCCGGCGGGATCGACCGACCGCCGATCTCGGGCATGTACGAGCTGGTCTGGAGCAACTCCTGGAGCAATATCGGCATCGACCTGCTGGGCGTCAGCGTCGGCCGGCTGGTCGGCGCACCGGTGCTGGGGCCGGTCCTGCTGATGGCGTCGGCGATCCTGCCGCCGCTCGGTGCGGCGATGCAGAACCGCGCCGCGTTCGGCGGCTGGCACTGGTGGCAGGCCGGCTTCGCGGTGCTCGCGCTGACGACGACCTTCCTCGCCGGGTTCCTGAACTTCCAGATCAGTTTCGGCTTCGCGCTGCTGGCCGGCGCGCTGGAGCCGACGCTGGCGCGTCGTCCCGCCGCGCTGGCCTTCGCCGTTCGCGCCGTGCTGGCGGGCCTGATCCTGGTCTCGCACCCGATCCCGCTGATCGCCTACGCCGCCGTGATCGCCGGCTTCGCCTACGGCCCGCGCTGGATCCCCGATGCCGTCGGCCGGCGTGCGGTCCGCCTGCTGCTGGCGGCGGTGGCGGTGGCGGTGCCGGTGATCCTGATCATGGTGCTGGCGCCGCATCCGCCGGGCACCGATAACGGCACCCTCGGCGAGACCGACTGGTCACGGGCGCTGAGCCCGATCAAGAACCGCTGGGACCTGATCTCCGCCTTCCGCACCTACGACCTCAAGGTCGACCTGCTGGTCTCGACGCTCTGGGGGCTCCCCCTGCTGTGGGCGCTGCTCGCGCGCAAGATCCGCTTCCATGCCGGCCTGCTGATGGTCGGCGCGGTGCTCGCGGCGCTCTCGCTGCTGGTGCCCGACACGCTGGGGGGTGCGTTCTGGATCACGCCGCGCTTCTCCATCATGGGGTTCCTGATCATGACCGCAGCGGTGCGGCCGACCTTCATGGCGTCGCGTCGCGGTGCGGCGTTGCTGGCGGCGGCGTTGCTGGCGCTCGGCATCGGTCGCACCGCCTGGGTGACGCACATCTGGCGGCAGCGTGAGGCCGACATCGCGTCGGTCACGCGGGCGTTGCGGCACGTGCCCCCGGGGGCAGCGGTGATGCCGGTCGTGCACGAGCTCGAGGATCCGCACGCGGCACCGCTCGGCCGCTACTTCGGCGGCTTCCTCCCGGCCTTCTGGCACGATGTGACGCTGGTGCTGCCGCAGCGCCACGCCTTCGTCGCCACGCTGTTCGCCGAGCGCGGGCTGCAGCCGGTGCAGCCGCGACAGGCCTGGAGCGACATCGCAGCCGGCGCGGTGAACGTGGTCTCGTTCAACAAGATGGTGGACCCGGCGTGGCTGGTGGAGAAGCACGTGCCGTACGCGCTGCACTGGCGCCGCTTCGACTACATCCTGCTCGAGAACGCCGACCTCCCCGACAAGCACGGTCCCGATCCGAACCTGCCGGAGCTGCGCCTCGTCGATGACGAGGGCTTCGCGCGCCTCTATCAGGTGCACCATGGTGTCGCGCAACACTAGCGTCATCAACAAGATGGTGGCCTGCTCATCTCCAGAGCTCGCTGGCAAATTTTGGAGGCAGGACACTAGAGCATGTCCTAGTATCGCGAAACGGAAGTCCGCGGGCTTCTGATTTTCAGCGGCGAGAGGCGCGAGGCGGAGGGCACACCGGTGAGCGGGTGGGCTGAGCCTGATCCGTCCACCGGCGACGGCGGGATGGAAACCCTGATCGGGCAGCATGACTGGACCGGCACGCCGCTGGGCGCGCGTGCCGCCTGGCCGTCCGCGCTGCGCGCGCTGGTCACGGTGATGCTCGCCTCCCGGCTGCCGACGCTGATCGCCTGGGGTGCGGACCAGACGCTGCTGTACAACGACTCCTGCGTCGAGATCCTCGGGCAGAGGCATCCCGACGCGCTCGGCGCGCCGTTGCACGCGCTGTGGCCGAAGGTCGGGGAGACGCTGCGGCCGCTGGTCGAGCGGATCCAGGCCGGACAGCCGGTGCAGTCGGACGACATCACCCTCCTGCTGGAGCGGCACGGCGAGCCGCAGGACGCGCATGCCTTCTCCTGCACGCCGATACGCGACGATGCTGGCTCGCTCGCCGGATGGTTCTGTCCCTGCCGGGAGACGACGGAGCGGCTGCGCGACCAGGGCCGCAGGCTCGCCGGACACGAGCTCCGACAGCTGTTCCTGCGGACGCCCGGCTTCATGGCGCTGCTGCGCGGGCCGGAACACGTCGTCGAGCTGGTCGGCGCGAGCTGCCTGCAATTCGCCTGGCATCGCGATGTGTTCGGCAGGCCGGTGCGCCAGGCGCTTGCGGCGCTGCAAGGGCAGGGCTTCTTCGAGCGGCTGGAGGAGGTCTATGCCGACGGCATCTCGCGCGGCGGCGCCTTGAAGACCGGGCTGCGACGCGACCCGGTTGGCACGACGGAGCCACGCTTCATCGACTTGGTCTATCAGCCGGTCAGCGATGTCGAGGGACGGATGAGCGGCATCTTCGTCCAGGGCCATGACGTCACCGAACGGGTGCAGGCCGAGACGGCGCTGCGCGACAGCGAGGCGCAGTTCCGCGCCCTCGCGCAGGCGATGCCGAACCCCGCCTGGGCCGCGCGCCCGGACGGCAATCTCGACTGGTTCAACCAGCAGGCGCTGATCTATGCCGGCCTCGATCAGGAGGCGCTGTCGGGCCAGAGCTGGGCCAGGATCCTCCATCCCGACGACGTGGCGCGTGCCGGAGAACGCTGGGCTCGCTCGCTCTCCACCCAGGAGACCTACGAGATCGAGTTGCGCATCCGACGCGCCGACGGCGCCTATCGCTGGCACCTCGTCCGGGCGCAGCCGATCCGGGCGGCGCACGGCGCCGTCGTCCGGTGGGTCGGCATCAACACCGACATCGAGGCGCGAAAGCGGGTGACGGACACCCTCGTCGACCAGAACGCCGATCTGGAGCGCCGGGTCGCCGAACGCACCCGCGAGCGCGACCGCGCCTGGCGGCTGTCGCAGGACCTGCTGGCAATCGTCGGGACGGACGGCACCCTGGTGGCCGTCAACGCCACCTGGACGGTCCTGCTCGGATGGGACGAGGCCCGGCTGGTCGGCACCCGCTTCACCGCGCTCACCCACCCCGACGACCTGGACGCGACGTTCGCCGTGTTCACCGCCGTCTTCGAGGCGCCGCTCACCGAGGCGCACCAGTTCCGGCTGCGGCACGAGGACGGAAGCTTCCGCTGGTTCGCCTGGACCGCCGCCTTCGAGGACGGCAAGGTTTATGCCAGCGGGCGCCATACCACCGCCGAGCACGAGCAGGCCGCCGCCCTCGTGATCATCGAGGAGGCGCTGCGTCAGAGCCAGAAGATGGAGGCGGTGGGTCAGCTGACG
>CAXTOC010000013.1:0-23283 GCA_964245725.1 uncultured Acetobacteraceae bacterium
CCGCTGCACCGCCCGGAAGGGCCGCGCGCTTCTGCACCGGCTCGATCCTGCGCCATACCGTCGTCATGGCAGGCACCGGCACGCTGGGGCTGGTCGCGGTGTTCGTGGTCGACCTGCTCAACCTGCTCTACATCTCGCTGCTGCACGACTCGACCCTGACCGCCGCGATCGCCTTCACCGGCGCCGTGGGCTACCTGCAGCTCGCGGTCTCGATCGGCATGTCGATCGGGCTCGGCGCCGTCGTCTCCCGACAGATCGGCGCCGGCCGGATGGCGCAGGCGCAGCGCATCGCGTCCGCGGCGATGGTGGTGATGGCGGCGATCATGCTGCTGATCGGCGTCGGCACGGTGCTGATGCTGCAGCCGATCCTGCGCGGGCTCGGCGCGCACGGCGCGGTGCTGCACGCCGCCGCCCGCAACATCGGGATCGTCTCCCCGTTCCTGCCGCTGATCTCGATCGGCATGGGCTGCTCGGCGCTGCTGCGTTCGGTGGGCGACGCCCGACGCTCGATGAGCGTCACCCTGTGGGCCGCCCTGCTGCTCGCCTGCCTCGACCCGCTGCTGATCTTCGTGCTGCATCTCGGCCTGCAGGGGGCGGCGATCGGCACCGTGATCTCGCGGGCCACCGTCGCCTGCCTCGGCCTGCGCGCGGTCGGGATGCACCGGATCCTGCGCCGGCCGGACTGGCGCCGCCTGCTCGCCGACGCCCGGCCGGTGGCGGGCGTGGCACTGCCCGCGATCCTGACCAACCTCGCGACCCCGGTGGGAAGCGCCTTCACCACCCACTTCATGGCGGGCTTCGGACTGGGCGCGGTGGCGGGCCAGGCCACCATCGACCGCATCGTGCCGGTCGCGTTCGCCTTCATCTTCGCCCTCACCGGCTCGGTGGGGCCGATCATGGCGCAGAATCTCGGTGCCGATCAGCTCGGACGCGTGCGCCAGACGCTGCGCTGCGCCCTGCTGCTGGTGCAGGCCTGCGTGCTGACCATGTGGGCGATCCTGGCGCTGTCGCAGGACGCGCTGGTCGCGCTGTTCTCCGCCAGCGGCGACGCGGCGCGGCTGCTGCACCTGTTCTGCTCCTGGACCGTGGCCGGCTTCCTGTTCACCGGGGCGCTGTTCGTCGCCAACACTGCCTTCAACAATCTCGGCGCGCCGCTGCTCTCGACGCTGTTCAACTGGGGCCGGGCGACGCTGGGCACGATCCCGTTCGTGCTGATCGGCATGCGCCACGGTCCGCAGGGAGTGCTGATCGGCCAGGCGCTGGGCGGCGTGGTGTTCGGGGTGCTGGCGGTGATCACCGCGTTCCTGCTCACCGGGCGGGGGCACCCGGGCCGGCCCGGATCCCCCAGCGCGCCGCTGCCGGCGCTGAGCAACAAGGCGGCCATGGTCGAGATCGCGGAACTGACCCGCGAAGAAACCGGCTGAGGTGCCGCGCCGATGTTCGTCCTGGGCAAGCTGCTCACCATGGTGATGCTGCCGACCGCGCTGATGGTCGAGTGCGTGCTGATCGGGCTGCTGCTGCGCCGCCTCCGCGCCGGCCGCGCCCTGCTGGTGCTGGGTGCCGCGGCGCTCGCGGCCTGCCTGGTGCTGCCGGTCGACCGGTGGACGATCCGACCGCTGGAGGATCGCTTCCCGGCGGTCGCCACGCCGCCCGATCGGGTGGACGGGATCGTGATGCTGGGCGGCGCGATCGACGACCTGACCAGCCGCGACCGCGGCACGCCCACGCTCACCGAAGCGGCGAACCGGGTGACCAGCTTCGTGATGCTGGCGCGACGCTACCCGCGCGCGAAGCTCGTGTTCACCGGCGGCTCGGGCGACCTCCGGCAGGGGATCGCCAACGAGGCCGAGTACATGCGCATCCTGCTCGACCAGCTCGGCCTGCCGCCGGGGCGCGTCGTGTTCGAGGACCGGTCCCGCACCACCTGGGAGAACGCGGTGTACAGCCTCGCCCTGGCGGCGCCGCGACCCGGCGAGCGCTGGGTGCTGCTGACCTCGGCCAGCCACATGCCGCGCGCGGTGGGGGTGTTCCGCCGCGCAGGATGGAAGGTGCTGCCCTGGCCGGTGGGCTACCAGTCGCGCGACCGCATCACCAGCTACGCCCTGTCGCTCGGCCAGAAGCTGGCGGTGCTGGACTGGGCGGCGCATGAGTGGCTCGGCCTGCTCGCCTACGACCTGGCCGGCCGCAGCAGCGCGTTGTTTCCCGCGCCGGACGAGCCAGCTGGATGATGCGCCGGCACGCCAGCGCCCTGGTCCGGGATGGTCTCCGGTCCCGGCACGTTGCCCAAAAATAAAATGCCTGTTATGTCCAGCATCCTCAGTTGCTGGGTCACAGGCACGACGGAGAGTCGCACGGGTGTCAGTTCAAGAGGATCTGGTCGAGAAGATCGCGGACGTCGTCAGATCCATGGATGCAATACCTGCAGATGTTACAGCGAGGATTACTTCGGATACGAACATCGTTCGTGACCTCAGACTTGACTCGATTACCGTGATGGACTTCATCATGGAACTCGAGACGAAATTCGACACGGTCATTCCGATCGACACCATCACCGAAATCGAAACGGTCGGCGATCTGGCGCGGATGCTCGATTCGCGATCTACACAGGTATCGCGGTAGACCATGCTGGCAAAATATCAGGACCTGAAGCAGGCGCATGCCCGCCTCCGCGACGGCGCGCACGACCCGTTCAACGTCGCCTTCGAGAGCGTCGTCTCGCCGACCGAGGCGCGGCTCGACGGGCGCAAGATCCTGCTGCTCGGCACCAACAACTATCTCGGGCTGACCTTCGATCCGAGCTGCATCGGCCGCGCCGCATCGGCGCTGCAGACCGAAGGCACCGGCACCACCGGCTCGCGCATCGCCAACGGCACCTACGGCGGCCACGCCGACCTCGAGCGCCAGATCGCCCGCTTCCTCGGCCGTCGCGACGCCATGCTGTTCACCACCGGCTACCAGGCCAACGTGGGCATCCTGCCGGCCCTCGCCGGACGCGACGACAACATCCTGCTCGACGCCGACAGCCACGCCAGCATCTATGACGGCGCGCGGCTGAGCGACGCCCCGGTGACGCGCTTCAGGCACAACGACCCGGACGACCTGTACCGCCGCCTGCGCTTCCTGCGCGACCGTCCCGGCCAGAGGCAGGGCGGTCACAACCTGATCGTCGTCGAGGGCATCTACAGCATGCTCGGCGACAGCGCGCCGCTGCGCGAGATCGCTGCGATCAAGCGCGAGACCGGCGCCTACCTGCTGGTCGACGAGGCGCACTCGCTCGGCGTGCTCGGGCCGCGCGGCCGCGGGCTGGCCGAGGCGGCCGGGGTCGAGGCCGACGTCGACTTCATCGTCGGCACCTTCAGCAAGAGCCTGGGCGGGATCGGCGGCTTCTGCGCCTCCGACGTCCCCGACTTCGAGCTGCTGCGCCTCGCCTCGCGCGCCTACATGTTCACCGCGTCCCTGCCCTCCTCGATCACCGCCGGCGTGTCGCGCGCCCTCGAGCTGGTGGAGAGCCGGCCGGGCCTGCGCGCGGACCTCGCGCGCAACGCCTCGCGGCTGTATGGCGGCCTGTCCGCTGCCGGCTTCGCGCTGGGTCCCACGGCGAGCCCGATCGTGTCGATCCGGCTGGGCGACCCCGACCTCGCCGCGCTGTTCTGGAGCCGGCTGCTGGCGCTCGGCGTCTACGTCAACCTGGCCCTGCCGCCGGCGACGCCGGAGCGGCAGTCGCTGCTGCGCACCAGCGTGAGTGCCGCGCACGGCGCCGCCCAGATCGATCACGCGATCCGCACGATCACCGCGGTCGGCGCCGAGCTCAAGGTCGTCTCCGGTGCGGGCATGCAGTACGCGATGGCGGCCGCGCAGTAGCAGCCGCTCGCGAGGCGGCGGCGCGTCCGCTTGACACGCCCGGCCGCCGGCCTCACTCGATGGCCTCGAGGAGAGCTTGATGTATCAGCGCTGGCGAAAACACGGAAGCAGCTTCGACCTTGGCCGGATGACCCTGCGCGAGCTGCTCGCGGCCTACGCCAGCCACCCGGCGGTCCACCTCTACGCACTGCTGGCGCTGCTCAGCGGCGCCTACGCGGCCGCCGCCGCCGCCGGCCCGTGGCGTCCGCTCTGCGGCGTGCTGGTGACGGTGCTGGCCTACCCGGTGATCTGGTACGCGCTGCACCGGTTCGTCCTGCACGGCCGCTTCCTCTACCGCTCCCGGCTGACGGCGCCGCTGTGGAAGCGCATCCATTTCGACCACCACCAGGACCCCAACCGGATGGACGTGCTGTTCGGCTCGCCGCTCAACACGCTGCCGACCATCCTGGTCATCGTGGTGCCGCTGGGCTGGGCGATCGGCGGCGGGGCGGCGGGGGCGGCCGCTTCGGTCTGCGCCGGCCTGCTGATCACCTGCGCCTACGAGTTCTGCCACTGCATCCAGCACCTCAACTTCAAGCCGCGCTCGCGCCTGCTGCGGCGCATGAAGGAGCTGCACCTGACGCACCACTTCCACCACGAGCAGGGCAATTACGGCATCACCTCGTTCACGGTGGACCGTCTGCTCGGCACGTACTACGGCTCCGCGCGCGAGCGGCCGCGTTCGCCGCACGTCTTCAACCTGGGCTACGACGTGGGCGAGGCGTCGCGCTACCCGTGGGTCGCGGAGCTCTCCGGCGGGCCGCCGCGCGACCGGCCGCCGCGTCGCGGCGAGGCGGCATGAACGATGCGGCCTCGCCGCCTGGCCAGGTCGAGATCGTCGCCGTCACCGGACGTGCCGCGCTGGAACGCTTCATCCGCCTGCCCGAGCGGCTGTACCGCGCAGATCCGCACTACGTGCCGCCGCTTCGCTCGGAACGACGGGCGGCGCTGACGCCGGGCTCCAACCCGTTCTTCCGGCACGCCGAGGCGGCGTTCTGGATCGCCCGACGCGACGGCGAGGATGTCGGCCGCATCAGCGCGCAGCAGGATCACCTGGCCAAGCCCGACCCGGAGCGTCCGCTCGGCCATTTCGGCATGCTCGCCGCAGCGGACGACCCGGCGGTGTTCGCGGCCCTGCTCGCGACCGCGGAAGGGTGGCTGTCGCGCAGGGGCCTGAAGCGGGCGCAGGGTCCGTTCAGCCTGTCGATCAACGAGGAGACCGGCCTGCTGGTCGAGGGCTTCGACACCCCGCCGATGCTGATGATGCCGCACGACCCGCCCTATGCCGACGCCCATCTCAGGGCGCTGGGCTACGGCAAGGTGCGCGACGTCTACGCCTACCTGTGCGACACCACGGCGGCGCTGCCGCCGGCGGCGGCGGCGATGGTGCGGCGCGGCCTGCCCGCCAACGTCACGCTGCGCCCGATGCGGCAAGCGCACCTCAAGGCCGACATCGCGTCGCTGGTGGAGATCTTCAACGATGGCTGGGACGACCACTGGGGCTTCGTGCCGATCACCCGCGACGAGGTCGACCACATGGCGCGCGCGATGCGACCGCTGCTGCACGAGCGGCTGATCTGGTTCGCCGACGTGGACGGCGAGCCGGCGGCGTTCGGCCTGTGCCTGCCCAACCTGAACGCGGCGATCGGCGACCTCGCCGGGCGTCTGCTGCCGTTCGGCTGGGCGAAGCTGCTGTGGCGGCTGAAGGTCTCGGGGATCAGGACGGCGCGGGTGCCGCTGATGGGCGTGCGGCGCCGCTTCGCGGACGGCCTGCTCGGCCGGCTGCTGTCGCTGCACGTGGTCGAGGCGCTGCGGCGCGAGGCGCTGGCGCGCGGCATCGAGGCGGTGGAGATGTCCTGGATCCTGGAGGACAACCTGCCGATGCGCCGTCTCGCCGAGGCGATCGGCGGCCGTGCCTACAAGACCTACCGGGTTTACGAGAAGGCGCTGGTCGGGCTCGGTTGACGGGTCGGTGGGTGCGCTCTAGGGGAGTGCTGACAACCGGCCGCCACCCCGGCCGGCGCGACCTGTCGGTGAACCCTTCATGCCACTGCACCGGCGCCCATGCGCCTCGGAGCTCGATTGAATGCCCGGGCCGACGCCGACCTTCAGTGGCCTCAGCCAGCGCAAGGGCGATTTTTCCACCCTCCCCGACGCTCTCGACTACGCGGCAGGCGGCGAGACCGGGCTGAACTTCTTCTCCGTCCGGGGCGAGCTGACCGAGGCGCTTCCCTACCGCGCCTTGCGCGCGCAGGCGCTGCAGCTGGGCCGCCGCCTGCTCGGGCTCGGGATGCGGCCGGGCGAGCGGGTCGCGATCATCGCCGGAACCGATCCCGACTTCGTGCGCATGTTCTGCGCCTGCCAGTACGCCGGCCTGATCCCGGTGCCGATGCCGCTGCCGTTCGCCTTCGGCGGACGCGAGGCGTACGTGACTCATGTGCGCCGGCTGACCGAGACGGCACGGGCGACGGCGCTGTTCGCGCCCAGGGTCCTGGTCGGCTGGCTGTCGGGCCTCGCCGCCGAGCTGCGCCTGCGCGTCTGCGGCACCGTGGCCGAGCTATCCGCGACGCCCTGCCCCGAGGCGGCGCTGCCGGCGGTCGGACCCGACGACACCGCGTACCTGCAGTTCTCCTCGGGCAGCACCCGCTTCCCGATCGGCGTGGTGGTCCGCCAGAAGGCGCTGATGGCGAACGCCGGCGCGATCCTGAGCCACGGGCTGAGGATACGTCCCGACGACCGCGCGGTGTCCTGGCTGCCCTTCTACCACGATATGGGGCTGGTCGGCTTCCTGCTCAGCCCGCTCGCCGGTCAGGTCACGGTCGACCTGTTCTCCACCCAGGATTTCGCACGCCGTCCGCAGCTCTGGCTGTCGCTCATCTCCGCCGGGCGCGGCACGATCTCCTACAGCCCCAGCTTCGGCTACGATCTGTGCACCCGCCGCGAGCGCTCGATCAGCCGGGCGGAGCTCGATCTCTCCTGCTGGCGGATCGCCGGCATCGGCGGCGACATGATCCGCCCCGCCGTGCTGTCGCGCTTCTCCAGCACCTTCGACGCCTGCGGCTTCCGCGCCGAGGCCTGCCTGCCCAGCTACGGCATGGCCGAGGCGACGCTCGCCATCAGCTTCGCCCCGATCGGCCGCGGCATCGAGACCGACACCATCGACCTGGACCGGCTGGAACAGGACGGGGTGGCGGTGCGGCCCGACGGACCGGACACGCGCACCCGCACAGTGGTGCTGTGCGGCGCCCCGCTGCCGGGACACGAGGTCGAGATCCGCGACCCCGACGGCAGGGTGCTGGCCGACCGCAGGATCGGCCGGATCTTCGCGCGCGGCGCCAGCGTGATGCAGGGCTACGACGCGCGTCCCGATGAGACGGAGGCGATCCTCTCGTCGGATGGCTGGCTGGAGACGGGCGACCTCGGCTACCGGCTGGACGGCACGCTGGTGGTCACCGGGCGCGCCAAGGACCTGATCATCATCAACGGCCGCAACATCTGGCCGCAGGACCTCGAATGGTGCGTCGAGCGGAGCATCCCCGAGGTCAGGACCGGCGACGTGGCCGCCTTCTCGATCGAGGAGGACGGCCAGGAGGTGCTGATCCTGGCGGTGGAGGCGCGCGGCATCGCCGATCCGGCGGCGGGGCAGAGGCTGGCCGAGGAAGTCGGCGACACGGTGCGCGCGAGCCATGGCCTGGACGGCCGCGTCGTGCTGGTCGCTCCCGGCAGCCTGCCCTACACCTCGTCGGGCAAGCTGAGCCGGTTCGTGATGCGGCAACGCTACCTCGCCGAAGCGCTCCCGGCTGCCATCCTGGCGTGACCGCGCCGCTCGCCGCGGTGACCGGCGGCACCGGCTTCCTCGGACGCTACGTGGTGGCGGCGCTGGCCGATGCCGGCTGGAGGGTGCGGCTGCTGGCACGGCGCGATCCGGCGCATCCGATGCTGGCCGGCGTCGCCTTCGAGACCGTGTTCGGAGACCTCGGCGATCCTGCCGCGCTGTCGCGACTGGTGCGCGGGGCGTCGGCGGTGATCCACCTGGCGGGGCTGGTCAAGGCGCGCAGCCGGGGGGAGTTTCTCGCGGTCAACCGCGACGGCGCCGCCCGGCTCGCGGCGATCGTGGCGCGCGAGGCGGCGGCGGCGCGTTTCGTCCTGGTCTCGTCGCAGGCGGCGAGGATGCCGCAGCTCTCCGCCTATGCCGGCAGCAAGCGCGCCGGCGAGGCCGTCGTCACCGCCGCGCTTCGCAGCGCATCCTGGGTGGTGGTGCGGCCCTGCGTCATCTACGGTCCATGGGACTTCGAGGGGCTGGCGCTGTTCCGGCTGGCGCAAGGACGAGTGGCGCCCAGACCGACCAAGCCGGAACCGCGCATCGCCATGATCCATGCCCGCGACGCGGCGGCCGCGATCGCCGCACTGAGCGCGCCCGGGCCGAGCCGTGCCGTCTTCGAGATCTGCGATGGCCGCCCCGACGGCTATGGCTGGAGCGAACTGCTCCGGGAAGCGGGTACGGCGCTGGGTCGGGTACCCCACCGCGTGCCGGTCCCGGACCTGGTGGTGCGCGCCGCCGGCCTCGCCAGCGATGCGACCGCCCAGCTATCCGGGCGAGCCTCCATGTTCGGGCGCGGCAAGGCGGGCGAGATCCTGCACCGCGACTGGGCATCCGATCCGTCGCTGCTGCCACCGCCCGTCCTTTGGACGCCGCACCTGGACCTGCCGACCGGCCTGAGGGAAACGCTCGCCTGGTGGCGGCAGCAGCCGGCCTGAGCCGGCCCTGGCTCAGTAGCCGTAGCCGATGACGGGCGGCGCGTAGACCACGCGCGGCGCGTAGCCGTAGGGGTAGCCATAGAAGCCCGGATAACCATAGGGGTAGCCGTAGAAGCCACGATAGCCATAGGCGAACGGCGCCGCCGCCAGCCCCAGCGCCGCGCCGGTGGCAAGGCCGAAGCCGAAGCCGCCGAACCCGTAGCCGAAACCGCGATAGCCGTAGCCAAAACCGCGATAGCCGTAACCGAAGCCGCGGTAGCCATAGCCGAACCCGCCGCGATAGCCGCCGTAGCCACCGCGATAGCCCCCGTAGCCGCCATGGAAACCGCCGCGTTGCGCCATCGCGGGCGCGCTCGCCAGGGTGGCACCGGTCAACGTCGTCGCAGCCAGCAAGACCGTCAACAGCTTGCGCATCATCCGCTCCTGGCCGCGCCATCGGCGCGGCATCGATGTGTCGTCCTAGCAGAGATTGGATGGCTCGCGCCGGGAAAAAAGGTGCGGCGGCGGACCTTTCGCCACGTTGCGAACCGTACCCGTCGACCCTCGAAGGCAGGACGCCGTATCCGTGCTCCGGCGACCCGCCCTGGGGTCCTGCCTCCTAAACTCGCCTGCGGATCTTGAAGATGAGCGGGACGCTAGCGACCGGCGAGGCGGTCCATGTCGTGCGGATCGTGCGAGCAGAACACGTCGACCTCGCCCCGATGCGCGCGCATCAGCTCGCGCAGCCGCGCCTGGTTCAGCCATCGCTGGCGGCGATCCACCTGCATCATCGCCTGGTAGGCCCGGGCCGCCGGCGGCGGCCGCGCTCCGGCCGGATCTATCTCGCTGTGGTGGAAATAGGCATCGCCGGCGAGCAGCTTCCAGCCGGCAGGACCCTGCACCGCGACCCCGCAATGCCCCGCGGTATGGCCCGGCAGCGGCACCATCAGGATCTCCGGCGGCAGGCCCTGCAGGCCGCGCACGGTCTCGAAGCCGAACCAGCGTTCGCCGGCCACCTTGTATTCCCGCCACGGGCCGCCATCCTGCCATTGCTGCGGCCGGAACCGGCGACGCGCCAGCAGCGAGCGCCGTCCGCGGGCGGCACGCGCCTCCAGCTCGAACAGGTGCACGGTGGCCTGGGGGAAATCGTCCAGTCCCCCGGCATGATCGAAATCCAGGTGGGTCAGCACGATGTGCCGCACGTCGGCGCGATTCAGGCCGAGGCGTCGGATCTGCGCCACCGCGGTTTCCTGCGGGTCGAAGCGGATGTTGTTCAGGGCGCGGAAGAAGCCGGCGATGCGGCCGCGCGGGTCGCGCACGTCGCGGGTGCCGAAGCCGGTATCGACCAGCACCAGGCCGTCCGCCGACTCGATCAGCAGGCACTGGCAGGTCAGGCGGGACGGGCCGAGGCCGGAGGTGCGACCGTCGAACAGGTGGCCGCCATAGGGACACTCGGTGCCGCAGTTGATGTGGTGCACGCGCATGCGGTGGCGACGCGGGCGCTGTGCTGCGGTTGCCCTGCGGGCGGATCACGAACCTGGCCTCCATCGCCGCACCCGGCGCCCCCGCTAGGGCTGTGTCATGTCGATCGTGCGGGGACCAAGCGTTCGCTGGCGGCGGCATGGGTCCAGCGCGCCGTCTGGTCGCGGCGGCGCTCGTCGTCGACGAGGGCGGACACGCACAGCAGGTCGAGCGCGGTCACGCCCAGCGCCAGCGCAGAGGCGAAGCGTGCGGGGCCACGCTGCGCGTTCTTCGCCGACAGCCTCGGCGGCAGCACGGCGATGTCCAGCACGTCCCCGGCGACCCGCGACGAAGGACCGGCAGCGTGCTCCGGCTTCGCGAGCACGGTCAGTCCGGCGACGATTGCCGCATGCCGAACCGGCGTACCAGCCACGGGCCACGCGGAAGCCCCAGCCAGCGCGACAGGATCGCGGGTGTGGCGACTTCCAGCGCCCCCAGGGCCACGCTGAACCAGGCGAGCAGGCGAGCCAGGTTCGTCTTGCTCATGCGGCTACCCCTCGTTCGGCCGGTTCAGTCAGGCACCTGATCCGCGGCGGCCGGCTCCGCCTGAAGCTGCTGGTTCTGCCGGTGGCGATGAACCGAGAGCGCCTGGTAGGTGGTCAACCGCGCCCGCATCAGCGAGCCGAGCGGCCGATGCGCGGCCAGCGCGTGCGCCGGCTGGAACGACAGCGCCTCGAAATAGGACTGGCGCGCCGGGCTGTACGCGTCCTGGGCGGGGATGGTGATGCGCGCCACCGGCAGATAGGGACTTTGATCCTCCGGCCAGGGGACCGACGCGTCTTCCACCGGCATGGCGTCCGGATCGGTGCAGAGCTGCACGCGCATCTCGAACGCGGCCTCCCTGCTGCGCAGATGCTCCACCACGGCGCGGCGGAACCCGTCCGGGTCGGAGGCGGTGTCGATCGTCTGGTCGATGATGGCGATCAGGTCGGCGGAGACCGGAAACAGGCCCAGCTTCGCGACGTGGTCGCCGTAGCGGAGTGCTGCCTGGCTGAAATAGGTGTCGGCCAGCGGGTTGCGCTTGGCGTGGCCGAAGAAGCCGAAGGTGGAGCTGTCGGTGCCGACGGCATTCAGCGCGGCGTTGAGGACCCGCGCCGTGGAGGAGACGGCCTGCTTCAGCGCCTCGGGCCGGCCGGTGTTCTTCTCGATGCCCTTGATGGCGGCGAGGAAGGTCTCGGCATTGGACTGCGCGAAAGCCGGCCCGGTCGCCAGGACGAAGTCCTGGGTGGCGCCGTCATGGCCGGGCAGCTTGGCTCCCTGCACGCCGAGCACCTTGATGCCGACCCCGCGATGGGTGGACACGCTGTCGGACAGCACCTCCCCCGGGCCCTGGGCGAAGCGCATCAGCACCGCATAGGACTGCGCGGCGGCGAAAAGTCCCTGGCGCAGCGGCTCGGGCAGGGCGGGCAGCACGGTCAGGGTCCCCTTCACCAGCCCGGTGCTCTTGGCATGGGAGGCGCGGACGGTGCCGCCGTCGCGCTCGGCCACGATCTGGCTCTCGTGCGTCATCGAGGCGATGATCCCGTCGATGACCCGGCCCTCGTCGCCCGATACGGTCTCCAAGTCGTCGCTGTAGCGGACGTAGCGTGATGGGTCGGCCATTCTCGCTCCTGCTCTGGGGTTCTCGGATCAGCTGGTATGGTGGCGCCTGATCCGGCGCCGCGGCGGGGGCGCCGCGACCGCCTCGGACGCGGTGACGAACGACGCCTTGAGGCGCACGCTGGCGAAGTTCTCCGCCTGCTTTGCCTGGGCAACGACCCCGCCCATGCCGAAGAACTCGTGCGTGACGCCTGGGAAGGTCTGCTGCGCCACGGGGATCCCGGCCGCCTGGAGCTTCTGTGCCAGCATCTCGCCCTCGGAGCGCAGCGGGTCGATCTCGGCGGAGATGATCGTCGTCGGCGGCAGCCCGTGCAGGTCGGCCGCGCCGACCACGTTCAGCCGCGGGTCGCTCAGATCCGCCGGACCGTTGGTGAAGTGGTCGACGTACCAGACGATCGCCTTGCGGTTCAGCGGCACGGCGTCCGTGGTCTCCTTGTAGGACGACGTCGTGAGGTCGGTGCCGACCACCGGATAGACCAGCAACTCGTGCACCGGCGCCGGCAGCTTCCTGTCGCGGGCCCAGATCGCGGTGTCGATCGCGAGGTTGCCGCCGGCGCTCTCGCCGGCGAGGGCGATCTGCTTCGGATCCGCGCCGAGCGTGCCGGCATTCTGCAGCAGCCAGCCGTAGGATGCGTCGGCGTCGTCCTGCGCTGCCGGGAACCGGCTCTCAGGCCCCAGTCGATACTGCACGGAGACGACGATCGCGCCGGTGCCGTCGGCGAGCTCCCGGTCGGAGGCGTCGTAGGTGTCGAGCGTGCCGGTCACCCAGCCGCCGCCGTGGAAATACAGGATGACCGGAGCCGGCGCACGCGAGGCCTGCGGGTCGTATACCCTGGCCCGCAGCGGGCCGGCGGCGCCCTGGAGGGTGATGTCGGTCACCCTGGCCACCGGCTGCTTCGCCGGGATGCCCATCTGCGCCGCGACTGCCGCCGCCGCGTCGCCCGGCGTCGGCTGCGCGCGTGCCTCTGCCACGGAGAGGGAGCGGACCGGTTTGGCGCTCGATGCCTGATAGGCCGTCAGCACGCGCAGCATGTCGGCATCCGCACGGCCGGTCGGGTCCGGCGGCATCGGCGCAGCCTGACATGCCGCGATCGAGCTCATCGCCCCCAAGGCAAGGAGCAGGTCGGCTGGTCGCGATCTCGTCATGACGGTGCCCCCGCTGTCCTGCCGTTCCGGATGGTGCCTGCCCGGGCTGTCGCGACCGATCAGTCGGTCCGGGCTACCGGCACCGTCCAGCAGCCGTCCCTCGTTGCACGATGTCTTGTGCTAAGCCTGCCCGGTCGCCGAGGTTCCGGTGTCGCTGCGGGCTCGGCAAGACGTGGCGGTGCGCGGAGTCCACAGCGCGTGCGCGCAGGTTCCTACCCTCGCGTCGAGCTGGTCGGGTGCGATCGCAACCACGCGCCGCGGCTGGCCGGCATCGCGGCGTCGCTGCCCAGGGCCATCTTGCGACCGGTCCGACGCGTCGTGCCCGGACCATGCCTCATGGACCAGCGGCCGGCCCTGGCCTACGCCCGAACGCGAAGTTCAGCGCCGTATCGTTGGGGACGGATCCGCCGGATCCCATCGCCGTGACGCGCTCGACATAGGTGGCGCGTATCGCCTGGCGGGTCGTCGGCCGCGCCTCCCGGAGAGCCTGCCATGCAGGGTGGTCGAGACGGTTGTCCCAGAACGCGATCGCCTTGCCGATCTCGATGGGCTTGGCGTCCGCAAGCTCGGTCCTGATTCTCACCACCTCGAAGCCCGCATCCTGCAGAAGCGAACGGCACTTGTCGGGTGTGTCCGCGAGGTCGGCGTAGGCCAGATGCACGCCGTGCCGGGCGGCGCACTCTGCGACCAGCTGGGACATGCCGAACGGCCTGGAGGGCGTGTCGAAGGCCATGAGGCCGCCGGGCTGGAGAAAGTCGAACCAGCGGCGAAGCGCACCCGTGATGTCGGACATGAGCACGATGGCCGACGCGCAGAATACGAGGTCGAAACTCTCACGTGGAAGCTCCAGCCGCTCGGCATCGCCGCGCGCGAACTCGGCGTTCGCAAGCCCGGCCGCCGCGGCCTTCCGTCGCGCCTCGGCCAGCATGCCTTCCGACAGGTCAACACCGAGAACTTTCCCGAACGGCCCGACTTGCCGAGCCGCCTGCAGCGCGAGCAGTCCGGTGCCGGTGGCGATGTCCAGGATCCGGCACCCTGCCCTGATCGTGGTTCCTGCGAGGAGGAGCGACACGACGCGATGGTGCACCTCGTCTTCATCGTAGGTCGTGCCGCGCCGGTCGAAGTGCGCTGTGGCCGAGGGCTCCGTATCCTCGTGGGCTAACTGCTTCGTCATCTGGTTCAGCATCCTCCACCGAAGCGCCACACGGGAGATGCCAGGACGCAGCAGGCAGCGATGCGAGAATGACCTGCTTGGACAACGGGAGACAAGGAGTGATGGCAGCCATGACGGCTCACTACCAGCCTGTGGCCGAGCAGCGACGGCATCGTGCCGTTGCTCGGGTTGAAGAGGGAGAGGGTCGTCGCGAGGAGACGCAACCTCCGGTTGAGAGGATGCCGCATTCGGCTTGTCCTGCTGCCGGCGGTGGCCGCCCTCGCTACGACCGCAACGAGCCGGTTGGGGTCGAAAAACTTTCTTCGGAGGGCAACCAGATCCCTCAGCTAGACTTACTTCAGGCGATGTGCGTAACTACTTATTGTTGTCGGCATTGGGGAGGATACGGTCATGCTCATCGTGTTGTGCATGTTTCTGTTGATTGTTCCGCCACTAGCAGTAGCGGTTGTCGCCAGAAGCGGGTGATGATCCGCCAGGGCGCCTACACGTGAAAGCGGCGTTGGGCAATGCCCTGTCTGTTCTAGTCCGGTAACGCTCGCACCGGCGGCGCGGACGGAGCGCACGGCCGACGATTTCCTGGGCGGCTTTGCTGACGGCTGATCGGCCGGTCGATGAGCACGCAGTTCGTACTCATGGCGACTGCAAAAGCGGATGCGGCTGACGCGCGTTCAGCTTCTCTCTCAGGAAGGATCGGCCGATGATCGCCGCGGGCAACTAGCTCGTCTCACGCGATGCGGAAGACTTCATGGCGCCATACCCCAGTGTGACATTCCCGCGGACCGAGACCGCGACGAGACCAAGGGCTAGTCTCCCTTCACAGAGGGCCCAGGGCTTCGTTCCGCGCCAACACGGAGGATATCCGTCCCGTGCCCAAGGAGCAGTAGCCGTGGGTGTAGTCAGAGCGTGGAACGACAGCGTGATTGCCTCTGGCGCGAACGCCCGGCGGGCAGCCTGCTGGGGCTATCGTCCGGCTATCCTCGATCGGCGGAGCTCACGGTAACGCTGTCGATGACAGGTTTGAGCCTCTGCATCTCGGAGAGGGACACTTCAAGGACGTCGGCCAGATCCTCCGCGGGCGCAGCTCGCCCCGGAAGCATGCCAGTCGTCACCTGCTCGAAATGCCTCGCCGAATAGGCCAGACGCTGGAAGCCGAGCATGCCGGCGCTCCCCACCAGCATGTGCGCCGCTTCGACGATGTCGATCTCACGCGCTGCGGCAGGCTCCCGCAACGCGCGTCTCAGCTCCTCGCACCGCTCGATCAAGATGTCGATGTAGGAGATGACTGCGCTCGAAGGCAGAAGCGACGTCACCTGCTCGAAGGCTTCGCGGTTGCAGATCGGGACACCGGTCCTTTCAACGGCACCGGACGCCACGTCCTCGCGCACGCGCGCAACGGCCTCCAGCAGCGCGTCCTGCGCGAACGGTTTTGCCAAGTGGTCATCCATGCCAGCCTGGTGACACTCCTCGATCTGCTTCGTGAACGTCTGGGCCGTCAGGGCGATGATGCGGACAAGACCACGGGGAGCCGGCAGCTCCCGGATCCGCCGAGCGGCTTCGAGGCCGTCCATTCCGGGCATGCGGACGTCCATCAGGATCACGTCGTAGTCGGCGACGGCTGCCGCCTCGATCGCTTCCGATCCTCCTTCCACGCAGGTCACCGCGTGGCCCGCCGCGACCAGGAAAGAGCTGGCAATGTCGCGGTTCATCGGCACGTCGTCGACAACCAGGATCCGCAGGGCACGTGTCGGGCGGATTTTCCTGGGAGATCGCACTGGCGACGGCGTGACAGGCAAAGGCGTCATCGGCAGTTCCAACGCGAAAACACTTCCGCCGCCGAGCCGATCCTCGTGATCGATGCGGCCTCCCATCAGCACGGCGAGTCGGACCGAGATTGCGAGGCCAAGTCCGCTACCCTCGACTGGAACGACAGAAGCACCGACGCGCTTGAAGTCCTGGAAGAGCAGATGCCTGGCATCCGCCGGGATCCCCGGACCGGTATCGATGACCTCGAAACGCAGCATCGAGTTCGCCGCAATTCGAAGATGCAGTGCCACACCACCTCGCTGGGTGAACTTCACCGCGTTTCCGAGCAGGTTCAGCAGGATCTGTCGAAGCCGCATGGGGTCGAGAGCGACGCGGGCCGGAACATCGGCATCGCCCTCCGTCTGCAGCGTGAGCCCCCTGAGAACGGCAGCGCCTCGAACAACCTCGACACAAGCCTCCGCGACGTCGCGCGGGTCGACCTCTGCCACCTGCAGCTCGACGCCCGCTGCCTCGATCTCACTGAGATCGAGCACCCGGTTGATCATTTCCAGTAGATGCTGTCCTGCTCCGAGCATGGCATCGACGCGTGAAGACTGCAGTGATTCGAACTGACCTTCCAGGCGCAGCAGTTGCGCGTAACCGATGATCGCGTTGAGCGGCGTACGCAGTTCATGGCTCATGCTGGCGAGGAACTGCGACTTGGCCTGCGTTGCTTGATCAGCCAGATCTCTTGCCTTGGCAAGATGTCGGCTCAGGCGCTCCAACTGTCTGTTGGAGGCTTCCAGGTCACGCGCCTTGACCTCGAGCTCAGCCTCGTGGCTGCGGCGCTGGGTGATGTCGCGCGATACGGAGACGAAACCATCGACGCCTCCAGTCGTGGGATCGCGCAGCAGCCGCCTGTTGGTCTCGAGCCAGATTTCCCGGCCATCTTCTCGGCAGATTCGAAGGGTCACTGCGTCTTGGGCGATCGAGCCGTCGAGCATGCGCGCGATTGACTGCTTCTCCTTCTCCTGGTCGTCGGGGTGGACGAACGGCAGCATCGTGGCGCCGACCATATCCGCCGGGCTCAGGCCGAAGATGCGCTCCAGTGATGGCGACACATACCGAAGCTCGCCATCCGAGTTGGCTCGGGAGACTATGTCGTCGGCATGTTCGGCGAGCAGGCGAAAGGTCTCCTCGCTCTCGCGAAGGCGGGTGACGAAACGACGCAAGATCAGGCCAGCGAAGCACAAGGTGGCCACGCCGGTCAGAATCCCACCAAAACTCAGCAGTTCATTGACCAGCTGGATATGATCGGCATCCAAACGTCGCTGCTTGACCAGCGACCTCTCCTCGGCGAGCATCTGGTTCAGCGTCGCGACGATCTTCACCATCAGGTGCCGGCCCACGTCATCCAGCACGACCGCTCGTGCTGCCGCCTCGCCGAGAGTTTGGCGGAGGCGGATTGTCTGAGCGAGTTCGGCAAATTTAGCGTCGACGAGCGAGTCCAGCTGCCTCTCCAGCTGACGTTGTTGGGGCTCGTCGGCAATCAGGCGGCCGAGCGCCGTCCGGAGCGCTGGCAGGCGTAGTAACGCTCCATCGTAGGGTGCGAGATACTCGGACTTGCCGGTCAGCAGGTAGCCCCGCTGCCCGGTTTCCGCGTCGCGGACCGTGCTGCCGATGTCCTGGAGCGTCTGGATCATGCTGATGTTGTGCCTGACCCAGTGGCGTTCATGGCGGAGCAGGATCGCCTGGCGAAAATCCAAGGCTGCAATGCTGACCAGAAGGATAACGAAACCGCTCAACGCCAGGACCGATGGACCAAAGCGGCGGAGCGAACTCTGCACACCAGGCTTCTTCACCGCCCTGTCGAGCACGGCCCCATTCGCACGCCCTCTCGCACCTCGCGGTCCATTCGGCTCCAAGTCGAACATGTGTCGCCCTCGACGCTGACGATGAGAACAGCCGGACGCACGTGAGGCCCTGGTCCGACTAGAACGGACAGGCGATTGCCGCCGCGTCGAAGTCGACATGACCGAATACGAGTTGGTCGGGTAGGAGCCATCCCCTTGCAAGAACGATCGCGCGCCACAGGCCTCATCCCCATCGGCTCGATAGCTAACTTAATTTCCTAAACGGAACAATATCAAAGTGGGGGCGAGCCGCGTCGGGATCGTATACACGTGCCCGGTCCCGACAGGGTCGCCGCGCGCGATCCCGTCGTCATCGGCGACAGATCGCCTCCGCGTTGAGCCGCCGGCTGAGCAGCCTGCTAGAGCATGATCCGATCGCGTAGGCTCGCGGAGCATGCTCTAGCCTGTTGTCTTGACCAGCATCTTTATCCGATCGAACGATTCCGTTCGATCGGATAGACTTGCCCGTTTCTCGGTGTTCTAGGGCTTGATCCAGACCGTCTGCGCGTTGACGAACTCGCGGATGCCGAAATGCGACAGCTCGCGGCCGTAGCCGCTCTTCTTGACGCCGCCGACCGGCGTGCGCGGGTCCGATGCGGTGTAGCCGTTGATGAACACCCCACCTGTCTCGAGCCGGCGGGCGATCTCCCGCGCGCGCCCGACGTCGCGCGTCCAGAGGTTGCCGCTCAGCCCGAACGCGCTCCGGTTGGCGAGGCGGACGGCGTCGTCCGCATCCTCGGCCACGATCATCGCCGCCACCGGGCCGAACGTCTCCTCGTCGAACGCGGTCATGCCGGGACGGACCCCGTCGAGCACGGTCGGCTGGTAGAAGAAGCCGGGTCCCTCGACCGCGTGTCCGCCGAGCAGCAGCCGCGCGCCCTGCCCGATCGTAGCCCGCACCTGCCGGTCCAGGCCCTCGCGCAGGTCCTCGCGCGCGATCGGGCCGATCGTGGTCTCCTCGCGCATCGGGTCGCCCACGACCGCGTCGCGCGCGGCCCGCACGAATGCATCGGTGAAGCGCTCGGCGATCGGCGCCTCCAGGATGAAGCGCTTGGCGGCGAGGCAGACCTGGCCCGCGTTCTGGAAGCGGGCGGTGATCGCGGTGGCGACCGCGCGCTCGAGATCGGCATCGGCGAGCACGATGTACGGGTCCGATCCGCCGAGCTCCAGCAGCGACTTCTTGATCAGCCGACCCGCCTGCGCCGCCACCGCCGCTCCCGCCCGCACGCTGCCGGTCAGGGTGACCGCGGCGATACGATCGTCGGCGAGCACCGCCTCGACCGCCTCGGCGTCGATGTTGATGACGCCGAGCACGCCCTTCGGGGCGCCGCTGCTCTCGAACGCCTGCGCCAGCGCGTAGGCGCAGCCCATGACGTTGGGCGCGTGCTTGAGCAGGAAGGCATTGCCGGCGAGCGTGATCGGGACCGCCGCCCGCATCACCTGCCAGAGCGGAAAGTTCCACGGCATGATGCCGAGCACGCTGCCGAGCGGGAGGTAGGAGACGTAGACCTCCGCCTCCTCGACCGGCGCGCGCTCATCGGCGATCAGCGCCGGACCGTGCGCGGCGAACCAGGCGGCGAGGCTGGCGCATTTGCGCACCTCGGCGCGTGCCTCGAGGATCGTCTTGCCCATCTCCGACGTGATCAGGGCGGCGAAGCGCTCGATCTCTGCCAGCAGCCGTTCGGAGAGACGGGTCAGCGTCCGCGCGCGCTCTGCGACCGGCGTGCGACGCCAGCTCGCGAAGCCGGACTGCGACTGCGCCAGCAGCGTCTCGATCGCTGCCGCGTCGTCGAGCGCGTAGTGGGCGATCACGGCTCCGGTGGCAGGGTTGCGCGACACGACCGTCGGACGCTGCTCGGCGTGGCTCATCGGCGTGACTCCAGAGGGAAGGGATGCTGGTCAGGCGGCCTCGGCGGCGATCGCCTCGCCGAGCGTGGTCACGATGCGATCGATGTGCGCGCTCTCCAGGATCAGCGGCGGCGACAGCGCGATGATGTCGCCGGTGGTGCGGATCAGCAGGCCGGCCTCGAAGCAGCGCTGCATGATGCGGCCCGCGCGATCGGCCGGCTTGCCGTGCCGCGGCTGCAGCTCGATGCCGGCGATCAGCCCGGCATTGCGTATGTCGGTGACGTTCGGACGCGCGCGCAGGGTGTGCACCGCGGCCTCCCACTCCGGCGCGATCGCCCGCGCCCGCGCCGGCAGCGCCTCGTCGCGGTGGATGTCCATCGCGGCGAGGGCGGCGGCGCAGGCGAGCGGGTGGCCCGAGTAGGTGTAGCCGTGGAACAGCTCGATTCCAGGGGCGGCGGCGTCGACGACGCTGTCGTAGATCGCCCGCGACACCGCGACCGCGCCCATCGGCACCGCCGCATTGGTCAGGCCCTTGGCCATGGTGAGGATGTCCGGGATGACGCCGTATGCCTGGGCGGCGAAATCCGCACCCATTCGGCCGAAGCCGGTGATCACCTCGTCGAAGATCAGCAGGATGCCGTGCCGCTCGCAGATCGCGCGCAGCCGCTCCAGGTAGCCGAGCGGCGGCACCAGCACCCCGGTGGAGCCGGCGACCGGCTCGATCATCACCGCGGCGATGGTGTCCGCGCCGTGCAGCGCGACCAGGTCCTCGAGTGCCTCGGCCCGCTCGGCGCCGTGCGCCGGGCTGCCCCTGCTGAACCGGTTCTGCTCGGGCAGGTGGGTGTGCGGCAGGTGGTCGACATGGCCGAGCAGCGGGCCGAACTGCTTCTTGTTGGCGCCGATGCCGCCGACCGAGAGGCCGCCGAAATTGATGCCGTGATAGCCGCGCTCGCGGCCGATCAGCTTGATGCGCTGCGCCTCGCCGCGCGCGCGATGGTAGGCGAGGGCGATCTTGAGCGCGGTGTCGGCACTCTCCGAGCCTGAGTTGGTGAAGAAGATGCGGTCGAGCCCGTCGGGGGTGATCTGCGCCAGGCGCGACGCCGCCTGGAACATCAGCGGGTGGCCCATCTGGAACGACGGCGCGAAATCGAGCGTCGCGGCGGTGCGCTGGATCGCCTCGATCACCTGGCGGCGGCCGTGCCCGGCATTGACGCACCACAGGCCGGCGGTCGCGTCCAGCACCTCCCGGCCGTCGGG
Source organism: uncultured Acetobacteraceae bacterium (assembly GCA_964245725.1). Classification (GTDB taxonomy): domain Bacteria; phylum Pseudomonadota; class Alphaproteobacteria; order Acetobacterales; family Acetobacteraceae; genus Lichenicoccus. The sequence goes on from CAXTOC010000013.1 coordinate 20,842, forward strand.
CGTGTAGTACGTCATGCCCTCGGCGCGCGCGAGCAGCCGCGGCGCCTGCTTGAAGGCGCGGTTGGCGGTGAACGGCATCCACAGCGCGTCGAGGTCGTTGGTGGAAGTGTCCATGCTCGGTAATCCCCACGCCGACGCACACGACATACACGATATCGCCTGTGGTCAGGGATGGCTTCGCGTCGGTCGCGGCCAGCGCCGCGCCACCGGCACCCGCTCCGGTCCGGCCCAGACCCGGACCGCCGCGAGCACGATCGCGAGGTTGAGCAGCAGCCCGACGAGTCCCGGATTGATGCCCCCCAGCGGCAGCCCCGCGCCGTGCAGCAGCACGGCCACGGCATCCCCCGCCAGCAGGCCGGCGATGATCGAGGCCGGCCGGGCGCGTCGCAGGAACAGGATCGCCAGCATGCCCGGCAGCGACTGGGTGACGCCGAAATAGAACAGGTTGTTGATGCTGACCATCAGCTGGTGCGATCCGGCGGCGCCGGCGACCGACGCCGCCAGGTAGAGCGCCATCACCAGCTTGGACCAGCGACGCTGCTGGTCGTCGTCGAGGCCCGGCACCAGGTTGCGCGAGACCAGCGGGCCGATCGCTAGGCAGATCCCCGACAGCACCACCAGCGCCGATAGCGCGGCACCGGCCATCACCAACCCTGCGGCCCAGCCCGGCAGCAGCGCGCGCGCGACCGCGAGGAACACGTCGTTCGGCGAGGCGAGGCGCAGCCCGTGGCTGCGCGCGAAGTACGCCACCACCACCAGGAACGGGAACATCAGCATGTAGAGCGGCATCGCCACCTGTGCCCGCCTGATGGTGCCGACCGAGCGCGCGGTGAACACGCCGGCGCAGGTCTGCGGCACCAGGCAGAAGCCGACGCTCTGCAGCAGGATCGTGGAGATCGCGAACCGGTCGGCGGCCAGGGTGGCCGCGGGCACCGTCGGTCCGGGTCCCGCGACAGCCGGGCCGGCAGCGCCGCCCGCCGCGAGTGCAGCGAGCCCGGTCGACAGGATCGCCGCCAGCACCAGCAGATCCTTCAGCACCGCGACGTAGGCGGGCGCGCGGATGCCCGAGATCGCGATGTAGGCGAAGGCGAGCAGGCCGGCCAGGATGGTCAGCGAGAGCGGGGGCACCGGCCAGCCGAGGCTGCGGAGCACCGTGTCCAGGCCGATGAACTGCATCACCCCCAGCGGCACCAGGAACAGGATGGAGGCGATCGTCACCACCAGCTCCAGGGCGCGGCTGTCGAAATGCGCGCGGAACAGGTCGGGCAGGGTGAGGGCGTCGTAGAGCCGGCCGGCGCGCCAGATCCACGGGTAGAGGAAGTAGCCGACCGGGAAGGAGAGCAGGATGTAGCCGAGGAACCAGCTCACGAAGCTGGTGCCGCGCGCGTAGACCCCGCCCGGGAAGCCCAGGATGGTGGCGACGCTGTAGGTCTCGCCCACCGTCAGGAAGAAGAACAGGATCGTGCCGAACTGGCCGGAGGCGACGAAGAAGTCGGCCGCGCGCTGATGCCGATGGCCGCGGCGCGACAGCACCGCCGCCAGCAGCGACAGCGCGATCACGGCCAGGAAGGTCGCGGTCACGCCAGGTCGGTCATGGATCGCTCACGACGCCATCCTCGACCCGCGCCTCGTGCCGGTCGTGCCGCCAGCACAGCGCCAGGCACGCCGAGGTCAGCGGGATGCAGCCGAACAGCCAGAGCATGGCGACCGGCACGCCGAAGGGGGCCGCCCGCAGCGAGGCCAGCAGCGGGATGCTCGGCAGCACCGCCGCGAACGGCACGCCCAGGCCGATCAGCAGGCGCCGGGACGACGTCACGCCTGCTCCTGCGGTGTCACAGGCTGCGCCAAGTCCTGCCCTGCATGCCTGGCGGCAGCGTCGCCTCGTAGACGCCGCGCGCCACCGCGCGTGCCAGCACGTCGGCCGCGGCACTGCCGATCCGCGCCACCGTGAACGGGCGGCTCGGGCCGTCCTGCTGCCTGCGCGCGGTGGAGAGCGCGAACACGACGTCGCCGTCGAAGGGCGAGTGCACCGGCCGGATCGCCCGCGCCAGCCCGTCCTGGGCCATGATCGCCACCCGCTTCAGTTCGTCCGGATCGAGTGCCACGTCGGTGGCGACGCAGGCGATGGTGGTGTTGGCGCGAGCACCCGGATTGACCTTGGCCAGCCCCCAATCCTCGCCGGGCACCAGCGTGGCACCCGGACCCAGGCCGCCGAACTCGTGGTTCATCTCGAAAGCTCCCGCCCAGAAGTGCCGGTCGCCGGACACGGTGGTCGAGCCGGCGCTGTTCACCGCGACGATGGCGCCGATCGTCATGCCGTCATGGGTCAGCAGGGAGGCCGATCCGGTACCCCCCTGGAGGGCGCCGGCGCCGGCGCCGTAGCCGGCTCCTGCGGTGCCGAGCCGCACGGCGCGCGACGCCGCCTCGACCTCGGCATACGCG
>CAXTOC010000014.1:0-21897 GCA_964245725.1 uncultured Acetobacteraceae bacterium
ACGAGTTCGAGCCGGACGAGGAGACCATCCTGGCCCGGCTGCTGCCGCGCAACCTGACGATCCAGATCTACCGCGCGATGCTGGAGAGTGCCGCCGGCGAGCAGGGGGCGAGGATGACCGCGATGGACAGCGCCACGCGCAACGCCGGCAAGGCGATCGACCGGCTGACGCTGAACTACAACCGCACCCGCCAGGCCAACATCACCAGTGAACTGATCGAGATCATCTCCGGCGCCGACGCCGTCTGAGCTCGACCCACGCAGGAGCCGATCCATGTCGGACACCAACACCGTCAACGCCCCGACCCAAGCTCAGGGCCAGAGTCAAGGCCAGCGCCAGGGCAACGTCGTCGGCCGCGTCACCCAGATCAAGGGTGCCGTGGTCGACGTGCAGTTCAGCGGCACGCTGCCCTACATCCTCAACGCGCTCACCTGCCGCCTCAACGACCAGACGCTGGTGCTGGAGGTGGCCCAGGAGATCGGCGAGCGCGAGGTGCGCTGCATCGCCATGGACGGCACCGACGGCCTGGTGCGCGGCGTCGAAGTGACCGACACCGGCTCCTCGATCCGCATGCCGGTGGGCCCGGGCACGCTGGGGCGCATCCTCAACGTCATCGGCGATCCGATCGACGAGCGCGGCGAGGTGCCCGCGGTGCGCTACGACCCGATCCATCGCGAGGCGCCGGCGTTCGAGGATCAGGCGGCATCGGCCGAGATCCTGGTCACCGGCATCAAGGTGGTCGACCTGCTCTGCCCCTACCTGAAGGGCGGCAAGATCGGCCTGTTCGGCGGCGCCGGCGTCGGCAAGACGGTGCTGATCCAGGAGCTGATCAACAACATCGCCAAGGCGCATGGCGGCGTATCGGTGTTCGCCGGCGTCGGCGAGCGCACCCGCGAGGGCAACGACCTCTACCACGAGATGAAGGATGCCGGTGTCATCAAGCTCGGCGAGGGCGACACCGAGGGCTCCAAGGTGGCGCTGGTCTACGGCCAGATGAACGAGCCGCCGGGTGCGCGCATGCGCGTGGCGCTGTCCGGGCTGACGCTGGCGGAGTACTTCCGCGACGACGAGGGACAGGACGTGCTGTTCTTCGTCGACAACATCTTCCGCTTCACCCAGGCGGGCTCGGAGGTGTCGGCGCTGCTCGGGCGCATCCCGTCCGCGGTCGGCTACCAGCCGACGCTGGCCACCGACATGGGCGCGCTGCAGGAGCGCATCACCTCGACCAAGAAGGGCTCGATCACCTCGGTGCAGGCGATCTACGTGCCCGCCGACGACCTCACCGACCCCGCGCCCGCGACCTCGTTCGCGCATCTCGACGCCACCACGGTGCTGAACCGCTCGATCGCCGAGCTCGGCATCTACCCCGCGGTCGATCCGCTGGACAGCACCTCGCGGTCGCTGGATCCCAAGATCGTCGGCGACGAGCACTACCAGGTGGCGCGCGACGTGCAGCGCATCCTGCAGACCTACAAGTCGCTGCAGGACATCATCGCCATCCTGGGCATGGACGAGCTTTCCGAGGACGACAAGCAGACCGTCGCCCGGGCGCGGCGCATCCAGCGCTTCCTCAGCCAGCCGTTCCACGTCGCCGAGGTGTTCACCGGCGCACCCGGCAAGCTGGTCTCGATCGAGGACACGGTGCGCTCGTTCAAGGCGATCGTCGCCGGCGAGTACGACCACCTGCCGGAGAGCGCCTTCTACATGGTCGGCTCGATCGACGAGGCGGTGGCCAAGCACGAAGCCACGCAGAAGAAGGAGGGCTGAGGCCGGTGCCGATCGACGTCGAGATCGTCAGCCCGGCGAAGCGGCTGCTGGAGCGCGCCGTCGACATGGTGGTGATGCCGGGCTCGGAGGGCGACATCGCCGCCATGCCCGAGCACGCGCCGATGATCCTGCTGCTGCGCGGCGGCGTGGTGTCGCTGCACGAGGGCGGCCGCGTCACCGACGAGTTCTTCGTGGCGGGCGGCTTCGCCGAGATCACGCCCGAGCGCTGCACCATCCTGGCCGACGAGGCGACGCCGCTGGGCGAGCTGTCGCGCGCCGACGGCGAGGTGAAGCTCAAGGATGCCGAGCGCGCCTACGACGAGGCAGACAAGTCCGACATCACCACGCTCGAGCCCTATCTCGACCGGCTGCAGTCCGCGCGGGCGCAGATCGAGGCGTCGGGCGGGCGATGAGCGGCGCACCGCCCGACCGGCTGTCGGCCGACCCGAAGAGCCCGTTCCACGACGCCGCCCTGCTGGAACGCGGCGTTGGCATCCGCTTCAAGGGGGTCGAGAAGGACAACGTCGAGGAGTACTGCGTCAGCGAGGGCTGGGTGCGCGTGACCATCGGCAAGACCGCGACCCGCAGCGGCGCGCCGATGACGATGAAGCTGCAGGGCCCGGTCGAGCCGTACTTCAAGAGCTGATCGAGGGCGCTCCGGCATGCGCGTCACCGCCGGCGAGGAGGACCCAGAACCGCGGCACCGGCGATCAGCCTGCTGCTGGCCTACGCCCCCCTGATGCCGATCGTGCTGGAAGCGCTGGCGACCTAGCCCTCGGCCGCGGGCGTGTGCCGGCCACCACGCGGCTGACCGTCGCCTGGGCCGGTGCGGCGCTCTGCTTCCTCGCCGGGGTGCGTCGCGGTCCGAGCTTCCGCCAGCCGGGCGGCACCACGCTGCCGCAGCTGCTCAGCACGTTCTGGCTGTTCGGGCTGGGAGCGTCGGCGCTGCTGTCGCCGCGGCGCATCGCCTCGCTGCTGGTGCTCGGCTACGCCGGCATGGCCTCGCTCGATCCCGCGGCCGCACGCCGACGCGAGGTGCCGCGCTATTTCTGCCGGCTCCGCCCGGGGTCGGGCGCTCACGCATCCGCCGGCGACGCGGCGGTTGCCATCGCTGCCTCCTCTTGCGTCGGCCAGGTCTGCCGCGCCTCGGCCTCGATCGATCGCAGCGCCTCGATCAGGCACCGCTCGTCCAGCTCCGTCATCGTCGACCGGTAGGCCCTCAGATGCTGGAGGAACAGGCCGGCATGCTCGGTGGCAGACCAGCGCCACAGCGGCGAGCGGTGGGCGAGGTCGATCAGTGACCGGAACGTCTCGGTGGGCTGCCTGGGTTCTGCGTCTGATGCCATGGTCGCGGTTCACACCTGCTGAAGGTGCGGGACGGTCCCAGGGTTCAAAGACTTGCGTCAAGCAACAGGGGCCCGCCCCGACCCTCTGGGGCCTGAGGACCCCAGACTCCGATCTAGAAGGGTTCCGGCAGGCTGAGCTCGAGTTGACGGAGCGCATCGCGCGAGACCGAACCGCGAAGGACGCCGAGGGACTGGACGATCCCCGTAGGCATCGGGCTGCACGTCCAGTGCGACAAGCCGAGTGCGGCCCTCTCCGTCACCTTCTACTCCTGACTTCCCACTGAAGCCGAAGCTGCGAGAGCGGCCTTGGTCTTCTCGATCTTGGCGGGCGGAGGACAGCGACGGAACAGGGCACCTGCACGCCCGGCCGCGGCGCTGCGGAGAGCGCCGCGTGGTTCCGGGCCAGTCGGCGCCACGCAGCGGGCGCGTCACGACGACGCTCACATGTTCGGCGAGATCCGCACGCTGCTCGAGAAGCTCGAGCGGGAGCGGCGCGAGGGTCTCCGCGCGGCGGGAGCCGCCGGCTCCGGTGGCCGGGAGGCGAACGGCGGCGATCATCGGGCTTGGAGGTGACCACGAATGTCAGTGCTTCCGGCGATGCTCACTCCATCAGCACCGCGCGCAGCGTCTCGTGCGTGCCCTCCGAGACGATGGCGCGGCGGATGCCGGCGATCTCGGTGATGAAATCCGGGTACGCCTCCAGGCCCCAACCGGCGAACACGCTCATGCCCAGCAGCGCGCGCGGGTCGTGCGATCGCGCCAGCGCCAGGTCGGCGTCGGACAGCAGCGGCTCGGAGACCACGAAGGCCGCGCCCTGGTCGTCGTGGCCGCGCAGATACTCCAGGAACGACGCCAGCAGGAAGGCGAGGCGCACCGAGGTATGGGTGCCGGCGAGCACCGCGCGCACCGTCTCGCGCAGGAACACCGGCAGCTTCGCCGAGCTCTGCCCGGCGATGCGCGCCACCTGGTCACGTATCGCCGGGTTGCCGAAGCGGCGCAGGATCAGGGCCGCGTACTCCTCGGCCGCCATGCCCGGCGGCGTGCTCAGGTGCGGCGCCGCGTCGCGCGACAGGAACTCCTCGAGCAGCTCGGCGATCGCCGGGTCGGCCATCGCCTCGTGCACCAGCCGGTGCCCGATCAGCATCGAAGGAAGCCCCATCATCATGTGCGCGGCGTTGAGCATGCGCAGCTTGACCAGCTCGTACGGCGCCACGTTGTAGGTGAACTGGGCACCGGCGGCGGCGAGGTCCGGCCGGCCGGCGCAGAAATTGTCCTCGAGCACCCACTGGGTGAAATCCTCGCGGAACACCGGCGCGCGGTCCGACGACCCGCTCTGCGCGTTCAGCCGCGCCACGTCCGCCGCGGTCACCACCGGGGCGATGCCGTCGACCATGCTGTTCGGGAAGCTGACGTGCGACTCGATCCACTGCGCCAGCGCCGGATCGGCCGCCTGGGCGAAGCCGAGGAACGCCGCCCTGGCGGTATCGCCGTTATGCATCAGGTTGTCGCAGCTGAGCACGGTGAACGGTCCGGCGCCGGCGTCCCGGCGGCGTCGCAGCGCCTCGGTCACCAGCCCGAAGGCGGTGCGCGGCGGCCGCTGCCGCAGGTCGTGCGCGACCTCCGGGGTGTCCAACCGGAAGCGCCCGGCCGGATCAAGGTTGTAGCCGCCCTCGGTGATGGTCACGCTGACGATGCGTATCGCGGGGTCGGCGAGCCGGCGCAGCGCCGCCTCCGGGTCGTCGGGAGCGTGCAGGTACTCCACCAGCGCGCCGATCAGCCGCACCGAGGCGGGCGCGTCCGGCGGGCAGATGGTAAGCGTGTACAGACCCTGCTGCGCGCGCAGCGCCGACGCCTTGTCGCGCTCGGCGGGGTTGTCGAGCACGCCGATGCCGAGGATGCCCCAGCCCTGCTGCGCCGGGTCGGCGAGGCAGCGATCCAGGTAGAAGGCCTGATGCGCGCGGTGGAAGTTGCCGACGCCGAGATGGGCGATGCCGGCCCTGACCCGGCCGCGGTCGTAGCCGGGCTGCGCAACCCGGGGTCCGAGCGGCATCGGCGGCACGTCGTTCATGAGCGCTCTCCTGCGGCGGTGGCCTCGAACTGCGACGAGGCCGCGATGGTGTCGGCGACCGCGAACAGCGCCTCGGCGACCCGGGGGCCGAAGGTGAAGCCGTCGATCCCGCTCGCCGCCAGCAGCGCCAGATCCTCCGGCTGGCGCAGGCTCGCCACCAGCAGCCGCGTCGTCCGGCCGGAGCCCTGCAGGATCGCGTGCATGCTGCGCAGCGCCGCCGCGGCGTCGCGCCCGGCATCGCCGATGCGGCCGAAATAGGGGGCGACGTAGTCGCAGCCGGCCGCAGCGCCGATCAGCGCCTGATGCGGCGCATAGACGGCGGTCAGGGTGGTGCGCACGCCGGCGCGGTGCAGCAACGCCACGGCGCGGACGCCCTCCAGGGTGGCCGGCACCTTGACCACCACCCGCGGCGACAGCGCCGCCGCGGCGAGGCCGTGACGCACCAGGGCGTCGGCCTCGGTGCCCCAGCTCTGCACCTGGATCTCCTCGATACCGTGCGCCAGCGCGTCGCGCACCACGCCCGCGATCACCGGCAGGGTGCAGCGCAGCCCGGCGGCGTCCAGGATGGCGGGGTTCGTGGTCACGCCGAAGAACAGGCCGGTGCCCAGCCAGCGCTCCCAGGCGGCGCGATCCGCGCTGTCGAGGAACAGCCGCAATCCGGGCCGGACGGACGGATCGGCGCGGGAGATCATGATGGTCCTTCGCAACGCTCCTGACGCCGATTGTCCGATATAAACCGCTTCCGCACCAGGGCGTTGCGGCGAACCAATCAGGCGACTCCGTGTTACAACAAGATGACGCTGCAGGTGAAGGCACTGGAGGTCCACCGCAGGCTGTGCACCGCCTATGGCTGCCCGATCGCCTATTTCCACGCTCTCGACCCGCTGAGCGAGCTGGTCAGCTCGCTGCTCTCGCACCGCACCCGCAACGCCGACAGCGGCGCCGCCTTCAAGGCGTTGCGAGCGCGCTTCCCCGATTGGCGCCAGGTGATCGCGGCATCCACGGCCGAGGTCGAGTCGGCGATCGCGCGCGCCACCTGGCCCGAGCAGAAGGCGCCGCGCATCCAGTCGATCCTGCGCGCGATCGAGGCGGAGCGCGGCACGCTCTCGCTCGACTTCCTGGCCGATCTCGCGGTGGAGCAGGCGCGCTCATGGCTGGAGCGGCTGCCCGGCATCGGCCCCAAGACGAGTGCTGCGGTGCTCAGCTTCAGCACCCTGCGCCGTCCGGCGCTGCCGGTGGACAGCCACCATCACCGGGTGGCGGCGCGCACCGGGCTGATCCCGGCCGCTCTCGCGGTCGGGCCGTCGCACCGCGTGCTCGCGGCGCAGCTGCCGCCGGAGTGGGACGCGCAGCAGATCTACGACAACCACGAGGTGCTGATGCTGCACGGCCAGCGCTGCTGCTTCTACCGCAAGCCGGCCTGCGCCCGCTGCCCGCTGCTGGATCTCTGCCCGACCGGGCAGGAGCTGATGCAACCCGGCATCGACCGAGAGGTCGAAGCGCCGCTGCCGGCCTGAGAGTTCAGCCGCGGCCGCGGTAGCCCGGCACGTCCTGCGCCGGGATCCATACGCCGGCAGGCGGCTCGCCGCTCTGCCAGAACACGTCGATCGGGATGCCCCCACGCGGATACCAGTAGGCGCCGATGCGCAGCCACAGCGGCGCCAGCCGGTCCACCAGGGTGGTCGCGATCTGCACGCTGCACGCCTCGTGGAAGGCGCCGTGGTTGCGAAAGCTGGTCAGGTAGAGCTTGAGCGACTTGCTCTCGACGATCCAGCGCTCCGGCACGTAGTCGATCACCAGGTGGGCGAAGTCCGGCTGTCCGGTGACCGGGCAGAGCGAGGTGAACTCCGGCGCGGTGAAGCGCACCAGGTAGCGCTTGCCGGGATGCGGCGCGGCGATGCGCTCCAGCACCGCCTGCTCCGGGCTCGCCGGTTGCGCGGTGGGCCGGCCCAGCTGGGTCAGCCCCTCAGGGACGGGATCGCTCATGCCGCGACCCTGCGGTCGCTGTCGGCGACGCTCATGTCCGGGCGGCGCCACCAGCAGAGCGTCGCGGCGCGCGGCGCCGGCAGCAGCGCCAGCGGATCGCCGTCGAAACATACCGCGTTGGTCGGCGTCTCCTCCAGGCGGATCTCGACGCAGCGCAGCAGGTCGCCCTCGGCGCGCAGGAAGGCATCGAGCTTGGCCATCATCAGGCAGGCCAGCAGCTCGGTGGTGGGATCGCCCGGCGTGACCACGATACGCGCCGCGCGGACCGGCTCGTGCCGCCAGAACCAGTCCAGCAGCGGGTCGTCCTCACCGAGCTGCAGCGCATGGTCGAGCCTCTCGTCGATCCAGCGGTGCCAGGTCGCCTTGGCGCGCGCGAACGGCAGCACCATGTTGGCCGCCCCGTCGAGCCGCGCCGGACCGGTGGTGCGCAGCCGCACCGTGACCGTCTCGTTGTGGCCGTGCGGCAGCGCGCAGCTCTCGCTGCCGCCCAGGATCAGCCGGTGGCCCATGGAGAAGCGCCGGGTGAACACCAGCTCGGGGCCGCTCATGGCGCCATCGAGCCGACGTAGCGCTCCCAGCCGTCGCGCCGCAGCGCGCAGGCCGGGCAGTGGCCGCAGCCATGGCCCCAGGGATGCAGCGCCTCGCGCACGCCGAGATAGCAGCTGTGGGTCTCGCGCACGAGCAGCGCCACCAGCGGCGCGCCGCCGAGGCGTTCGGCCAGCTGCCAGGTCTGCGCCTTGTCGCGCCGCATCAGCGGCGTGTGCAGCACGAAGCGCTGGTCCATCCCGAGGTTGAGCGCCACCTGCATCGCCTTGATGGTGTCGTCGCGGCAGTCGGGATAGCCGGAATAGTCGGTCTCGCACATGCCGCCGACAAGGTGGCGGATACCGCGGCGCACCGCGAGTGCGGCTGCGAAGGTCAGGAACAGCAGGTTGCGCCCCGGCACGAAGGTGTTGGGCAGGCCGCCGGCCCCGAGCGTGATCTCGGCGTCCCGTGTCAGCGCCGTCTCCGACAGCCGGCCGAGCGTCTCCAGCTCCAGCGTGTGGTCCTCGCCCAGCCGCGCCGCCCAATCGGAACGCAGGCGGACGAGACCGTCGCGCACCGCAGCGCGGCACTCCAGCTCGACGGCGTGGCGCTGGCCGTAGGCGAAGCCGAGCGTCTCCACCCGCGCGAAGCGACCGAGCGCCCAGGCCAGGCAGGTGGCGGAGTCCTGGCCGCCGGAGAACAGCACCAGGGCGGCCTCGCCGGCGCTCGGGGTCGCAGCCATGTCAGGCGATCCCGATCATCTTGTGCGCCTGCACGCTGAGCCGCCAGCGCGGGTGCGCCAGGCAGTACGACACCGCGGCGCGCGTGTTGGCGGCCTGCTCGGGGCCGTCCATCGGCTGGAGGAAGAAATGGCCGAACTCCAGCGCTTCGAGAGCCGCCGGATCCAGCCCCGCCTGCGGGAACACCAGCTTGAGCTCGGTGCCGTGGCGCTGCCGCAGCGGGGCTCCGGCTTTCGGGCTGACGCAGACCCAGTCCAGGCCGGGGGGCGCCTCCAGCGTGCCGTTGGTCTCCACCGCCACCGCGAAGCCGCGCGCGCGCACGGCGGCGATCAGGGCCGCGTCGAGCTGCAGCAGCGGCTCGCCGCCGGTGAACACCACCAGCCGCCGCTCCGGGCCGCCGCGCCAGCACGACGCGATCCGCTCGGCGAGGGCCTCGGCCCCGTCGAAGCGGCCGCCGCCCTCGCCGTCGGTGCCGACGAAGTCGGTGTCGCAGAAGCGGCAGGCGGCGTCGGCGCGGTCGGCCTCGCGTCCGGACCACAGGTTGCAGCCGGCGAAGCGGCAGAACACCGACGCCCGGCCGGCCTGCGCACCCTCGCCCTGCAGGGTCGCGAAGATCTCCTTCACCGCATACGACATGATCGCGGGATGTCGTCCCAACCGGGGCGCGGCGCAAGCCCGATCTCGCGGGTCAGCCCGCCTCGGCCTCCCGGGCCGCCGGCATCGCGTGCATGCCGAGCCGGCCCAGCAGCGCCACGTCGCGGCCCTCCGCCGCATTGGGCGTGGTCAGCAGCCTCGGTCCGTAGAAGATCGAGTTGGCGCCGGCGAGGAAGCACAGCGCCTGCGCCTCGTCGCTCAGGCTCTCGCGCCCGGCCGACAGGCGCACCATGCTGCGCGGCATGGTGATGCGTGCGGCGGCGATGACGCGCACGAAGTCGATCGCATCGACCGGCGCGGCATCCGCGAGCCGGGTGCCGCCCACGCGCACCAGCAGGTTGATCGGCACGCTCTCGGGATGCACCGGCAGGCAGGCCAGCGTGGCGAGCAGGCCTGCGCGATCGTCCTCGCTCTCGCCCAGGCCGATGATGCCGCCGCAGCAGACATGGATGCCGGCGTCGCGCACGTGGCCCAGCGTGTCCAGCCGGTCCTGGTAGGTGCGGGTGCTGATCACCTGCCCGTAATGCTCCGGCGAGGTGTCGAGGTTGTGGTTGTAGTAGTCGAGCCCGGCGGCGCGCAGCCGCCCGGCCTGGCCGGCGCTGAGCATCCCCAGCGTCGCGCAGCTCTCCAGCCCCAGCGCGCGCACGCCCTCCACCATGGCGCAGACCGCATCCAGGTCCTGGTCCTTGGGCGAGCGCCAGGCTGCACCCATGCAGAAGCGGCTGGCGCCGGCTTGCTTCGCCGCCCGTGCCTCCGCCAGCACCGCCTCGACCGCCATCAGCTTGCTCGCCTTCAGGCCCGAGGCGTGATGCGCGCTCTGCGAGCAGTAGCCGCAATCCTCCGGACAGCCGCCGGTTTTGATCGAGAGCAGCGTCGAGATCTGCACCGCGGACGGATCGAAGCTGGCGCGATGCGCGGCCTGGGCGCGGAACAGCAGCTCGGGGAAGGGCAGGGCGATCAGGGTTGCGACCTCGTCGCGGCTCCAGTCGTGGCGCAGGCCGGCGGCGGGCCGCGGGTCCAGGCGATCCAGTGCGCCGTCCGGCATGATGCGGGCTCCTCTGTTGACCGACCCGTCATACCGGCTGGCGTCCGGACGTGATAGACGATCGACATCCCGGCCTGAGGGACGCCCGATGACGCTCGAAGAGTTCCGCCGCAGCCTGTCCGGAACGTCGCCGCCGGGAGAGCCGGATCTGGCCGTGCAGGCGCTGTGGTGGGCCGGCAAGGGCGAGTGGGAGCGGGCGCATGGCTGCGCGCAGCAGCGCGAGGGAGACCCGAGCTGCGACTGGGTGCACGCCTACCTGCACCGCGAGGAGGGCGACGACGCGAACGCCGGCTACTGGTACCGGCGCGCCGGGCAGAAGGTGCCGACGATCCCGCTCGCCGAGGAGTGGGCGGCGATCGCGATCCGGCTGCTCGCGCGCTGAGGCGCCCCCCGGCCAACCCACGGCCGCCGTCGGCGTTGCCTCTCGATCCCAGATCGGAGCGCCAGCCATGACGATGCAGCCGCAATGAGGATCGACCTGTCCGGCCGCCACGCGGTCGTCACCGGCTCCACCGCCGGGATCGGGCTCGCCATCGCGCACGGGCTCGCCGCCGCGGGTGCGGCGGTCACGGTGAACGGCCGCAGCGAGCAGCGCGTGCACACGGCCGTCGCCACGGTGCTGGCGCAGACGCCCGGGGCGAACGTGGCCGGGGTCGCCGCCGATCTCGCCACCGCCGAGGGTGCGGCGTCGCTGGTGGCGCAGGCGAAGCACGCCGACATCCTGGTCAACAACATGGGCATCTTCGAGCCCAAGCCGTTCGCCGAGATCGCCGACGCCGACTGGATGCGGTTCTTCGAGACCAACGTGATGAGCGGCGTGCGGCTGTCGCGCGCCTACCTGCCCGGCATGGTCGCCGCCGGCTGGGGCCGGATCGTGTTCATCTCCAGCGAGTCCGGGCTCAACATCCCCAAGGAGATGATCCATTACGGCATGACCAAGACGGCGCAGCTGGCGGTCTCGCGCGGGCTGGCGGAGTCCGTCGCCGGCACCGGCGTCACCGTGAACGCCGTGCTGCCCGGCCCCACGCTGTCGGAGGGCGTCGCCAGCATGCTCGGCGGCGACGACCCCGAGGAGGCCGGCCGGCGCTTCATTGCCGAGCATCGTCCCTCCTCGCTGCTCGGCCGCCTGGCAACGACCGAGGAGGTCGCCAACATGGTGGTCTACACGTGCTCGCCACAGGCGTCGGCCACCTCGGGTGCAGCGCTGCGGGTGGAGGGCGGCGTGGTGCGCGCGATCGGCTGACCTGCCGGCGTCATCGGCGGGCGGTGAACCCGCGGGCGACGCGGCTGTTGCAACGGTAGCTCTCGGGGATACGCACCATGCCGCTGCATCGCACGCAGACCTCGCGCGAGGCGCTCGACGCCGACATCTACGCCACCCGGGCGGCGGAGCATCCGGTGCCCAAGCTGCGCATGCCCGCGCACGGCATGCGTCCCGACGCGGCGCTGAACCTGGTGCGCGACGAGCTGTCCTTCGACGGCAACGCGCGCCAGAACCTCGCGACCTTCTGCCAGACCTGGCTCGAGGACGAGGTGCACCGGCTGATGGACCAGTCGATCGACAAGAACATGGTCGATCGCGACGAGTATCCCGCGACCGCCGAGATCGAACGGCGCTGCGTGCACATCATCGCCGACCTCTGGCACGTGCCGGAGGCCACGCAGGCGGTCGGCTGTTCGACCGTCGGGTCGAGCGAGGCGGCGATGCTCGGCGGCCTGGCGATGAAGCGACGCTGGGAGGCGAAGCGTCGCGCGGCGGGCCAGCCCGCCGACCGCCCCAACCTGATCACCGGCCCGGTGCAGGTGTGCTGGCACAAGTTCGCCCGCTACTTCGACGTCGAGCTGCGCGAGACTCCGATGTCGCAGGACCGTTACGGCATGACCCCAGAGGGGGTCGCGGCCCGGGTCGACGAGAACACCATCGGCGTGGTGCCGACGCTGGGCGTCACCTTCACCGGCCTGTACGAGCCGGTCGCCGCGATCGCGGCCGGGCTCGACGCGATCGAGCGCGAACGCGGCCCCGACGTGCCGATCCACGTCGACGCGGCCTCCGGCGGCTTCCTCGCCCCGTTCGTCGAGCCGGAGCTGCGGTGGGACTTCCGGCTGCCGCGCGTGCTCTCGATCAACGCCTCGGGGCACAAGTTCGGCCTCGCCCCGCTCGGCGTGGGCTGGGTGATGTGGCGCGACAAGGCATCGCTGCCCGACGAGCTGGTGTTCTGGGTGAACTATCTGGGCGGCAACATGCCCGACTTCGCGCTGAACTTCTCCCGCCCCGGCGGCCAGGTGATCGCGCAGTACTACCTGCTGATGCGCCTCGGACGGGAGGGCTACCGTGCGGTGCAGCGGAGCTGCTACGAGGTGGCACGGCACCTGGCCTCGAGCCTGCGCGGGATCGGCCCATTCGAGGTCCTGCATGACGGCGACAGCAGGCATGGCATCCCGGCGGTGTGCTGGACCATTAGGCACGGCTCGGATGTCGGCTTCACGCTGTTCGACCTATCTGACCGGCTGCGCACGCGCGGCTGGCAGGTGGCCGCCTACACGCTGGTGCCCGAGCTGCAGCAGGTGACGGTGATGCGCGCCCTGGTCCGGCACGGCTTCTCCCGCGACATGGCCGACACCCTGCTCGCCGACCTGCACGACGCGATGGGCTATTTCGCCAAGCATCCGCGCGCGGCGGTGGGCGACGAGACGGAGGCCGGCAGCGATCCGCACGGCGGCGTGCATCCGAGCAGGACCAAGGCGATGCACACCTGAGAACGCAGGGTCAGCATCGCCCCGCGTCTCCGTTCGACAGGAGCATGCCGTCAGGGGCATCGCCGCCAACGTTCTGGCAAACGGCCGTACGGGGGACGGTCCGCCTATGGCGACCAGTTCGGCTCCGCCGACGCAATCCGGCCCATGCCGCACTGGAGCGGCGCCGGTCGAGAGGCCAAAGAACACGGTGCCGGTGACCCGCTGAAGCCGGGCGGCCCGGCTGACGGCTTGGGTGTCGCCCGGGTCAGCCGCGGATCACCTCGAGCAGGGTGGGTCCCAGCACCGCCGGGCTCGGCGCCACCCGCACGCCCGCCGACTGCAGCGCCTCGATCTTCGCACCCGCCGTATCGTTGCCGCCGGTGATCACCGCACCCGCGTGCCCCATGCGCCGGCCCGGCGGCGCGGTGGCGCCGGCGATGAAGCCGACCGTCGGCTTCTTGACAGGGTTCTGCTTGAGGAACGTCGCCGCGTCGATCTCCGAGGCGCCGCCGATCTCGCCGATCATGACGATCGACTCCGTCTCCGGGTCGCGCAGGAACATCTCCAGCACGTCGATGAAGTCCATCCCCTTCACCGGATCGCCGCCGATGCCGACGCAGGTGCTCTGCCCCAGCCCCACCGCCGTGGTCTGCGCCACCGCCTCGTAGGTCAGCGTGCCCGAGCGCGAGACGATGCCGACCTTGCCGCGCCGGTGGATGTGCCCCGGCATGATGCCGATCTTGCAGGCGTCCGGCGTGATCACGCCCGGGCAGTTCGGCCCGACCAGCAGGCTCCGCGAGCCGACCAGGGCGCGGCTCACCTCGATCATGTCGAGCACCGGGATGCCCTCGGTGATGCACACGATCAGCGGCATGCCGGCGTCGATCGCCTCCAGGATTGCGTCGGCGGCGAACGGCGGCGGCACGTAGATCACCGACGCATCGGCGCCGGTCGCCTCGCGGGCTTCGATCACGGTGTCGAACACCGGCAGGCCGAGATGGGTCTGGCCGCCCTTGCCCGGCGTGGTGCCGCCGACCATGCGGGTGCCGTAGGCGATCGCCTGCTCGGCATGGAAGGTGCCCTGGGCGCCGGTGAAGCCCTGGGTGATGACGCGTGTCTCCGCGCCCACGAGGATCGCCATTACGCGTGCGCCTTCTTCACCGCCGCGACGATCTTGCGCGCGGCGTCCGACAGGTCGTCGGCGTTGATGATCGGCAGGCCGCTCTCGTCGATCAGCTTCTGCCCAAGTTCCACGTTGGTGCCCTCCAGACGCACCACCAGCGGCACGTGCAGCCTGACCTCGCGCGAGGCCTCGATCACGGCCTGCGCGATGATGTCGCAGCGCATGATGCCGCCGAAGATGTTGACCAGGATGCCCTCGACGTTGGGATCCGAGAGCAGGATCTTGAACGCCGCGACCACCCGCTCCTTGGTGGCACCGCCGCCGACGTCGAGGAAGTTGGCGGGCTCGGCGCCCTCCAGCTTGATGATGTCCATGGTGGCCATCGCCAGCCCGGCGCCGTTGACCATGCAGCCGATATTGCCCTCGAGCGCGATGTAGCTCAGCCCGTGCCGCGCCGCCTCAAGCTCCTTGGGGTCCTCCTCCGCCTCGTCGCGCAGCTCCTCCAGCTCCGGATGACGGAACAGCGCGTTGTCGTCGAAGCTGAGCTTGGCGTCGAGCGCCACCAGGGTGCCGGCGCCGGTGACCACCAGCGGGTTGATCTCGATGACGGCGCAGTCGAGCTTGACGAAGGCCTCGTAGGCGGCGCCGACCACCTTGACGAAGGCGCTCGCGGTCTTGCCCTTCAGCCCGAGCCGGACCGCGATCTTGCGGCCGACATAGGGCGAGAAGCCGATCGCCGGGTCGATGCTCTGGTGCAGGATCTTCTCGGGAGTGTGCGCGGCAACCTCCTCGATCTCCATGCCGCCCTCCTGGCTGGCGACGATGGTCACCCGCCCGGTGCCGCGATCGACCAGCAGCGACAGGTAGAGCTCGCGCGCGATGTCGCAGCCGGCCTCGACGTAGAGCCGGCGCACCACGCGCCCCGAAGGACCGGTCTGCTTGGTGACCAGCGTGTGGTTCAGCATCGCCCGCGCCGCGTCCTCGGCCTCGTCCGGCGACTTCACCAGCCGCACACCACCCTTGCCGTCGGGATCGTCCTGGAACCGGCCGGCGCCGCGGCCGCCGGCGTGGATCTGCGACTTCACCACGATCACCGGTCCGGGCAGGGTGCGCGCCGCGACCAGCGCCTCCTCCGGAGAGCGCGCCACCCGCCCCTCCAGCACCGGCATGCCGAAGCCCTTGAGCAGGGTCTTGGCCTGGTATTCGTGGATGTTCATGCCGCGGTGGCTCCTTCCGCTTGGCCGGATGTCGGGGACCGCAGGCGCGGTGCCGCGGCAAGATCGCACCCCTCGCCGCACGAGTCACCAGGGCCTGTCCGCCGCAGAAGCTGTGGCCGCACCGCAACAGCCTCGTCACATCTGTCCCGCGCGGCCGTTCCGCTGGCCGGTGAGCGATGGCATCCTGCGGCCTGGGGCGCTCCAGCGTCGAGGAGGAAAACCAGACGATGAAGCATTGGCGGATCGACGCCCTGGCCTGGGACCGCTTCGAGCCGGACCGGGTCGACCCCGAGGTGCTGCTGCTGGTCAAGGCGGCCGCCGTGGTCGAGCGCAACGGCACCGACTACGCCGCCTACCTGAAGAACGTGTTCACCGACGATCCGGCGTTCCGCCTGGCAGCCGACAACTGGGCGGTCGAGGAGGTGCAGCACGGCGACGCGCTCGGCCGCTGGGCGATGCTGGCCGAGCCGTCCTGGGACTACCGGGCGGCGTTCGAGCGCTACCGCACCTCCTATCACGTGCCGATCGAGGTCGACGCCTCGGTGCGCGGCTCGCGCACCGGCGAGCTGATCGCGCGCTGCATGGTCGAGACCGGCACCTCGTCGTTCTACACCGCACTCGCCGACGCCACCGAGGAGCCGGTGCTCAAGGCGATCTGCAGGCAGATCGCCGCCGACGAGTACCGCCACTTCAAGCTGTTCTACGACCACATGCACCGCTACCTGCGACGCGAGCGGATCGGCGTGCTGCGACGCACCCGGATCGCGCTCGGCCGGGTGACCGAGACCGAGGATGACGAGCTCGCCTACGCCTTCCACTGCACCAACGAGCCGCCCGGGCTCGCCTACGACCATGGGCGCTGCATCGCCGCCTACATGTCGCGCGCGATGGGGTTCTACCGGCAGGGGCATCTCGACCGCGCGGTCGGCATGATCTTCAAGACGATCGGCTTCACCCCGCATGGCCGCGTCAGCCGTCTCGCCTCCCGCCTGGCGTTCGTGGCGATGCAGCGTCGCCGGCGCAGGTTCGTCGCCGTGAGCGCGCGGCATCGTGCCGCAACCCCGGTGGCCCCGATCTCCGGCTTGGCGCGGGCCGCCGAGTAGGGCAGGACATCCCGCCGGACCCGCCCTTCCGGCGGGTTGACAGCACCGGCCCGCTTCTTGCCTCTGTGCGCTGCGGAGCGGGACGGAGGCGGTGGCTTGAACAGGACGCGACGAGGACCCGGGGGCCGTCTGGTCGCGGCGCTGGCGGTATCGGCCACCCTGCTCGCGGCCGACCCGGCCGTCGCCGCCTCGTCCTCCGGCGATCCCCGAGCCGCGTCGTCCGGCAGCTGGGGCTTCGACCTCGCGGGCCGCGACACCGCCGTCTCCCCCGGCCATAACTTCTTCCAATACGCCAACGGCACCTACGTGAAGAACCTGGCGATCCCGCCCGACCGCACCTCGTGGGGCGCGTTCAACGTGCTTGCCGAGCTGTCGCGCACACGGGTGCAGTCGATCCTGCAGGAGGTCTCGTCGCATCCGGCGGCGCGTCCGCGCACGGTCGAGGAGAAGCTCGGCGCCTTCTACGCCGCCTTCATGGACCAGCAGGCGGTGGAGCGGCGCGGCGCGGCGCCGCTCGCGCCCGAACTCGACGCGATCCGCGCGGTCCGCGACCGTCGCGACTTCGCGCGCCTGCTGGGACAGGCGCAGACCGGCTTCCAGTACTCGCTGTTCGGCCTCTCGGTCGATCCGGACGCCAAGGATCCGACCCGCTACGCGATCTCGCTGAGCCAGGCCGGCACCGGCCTGCCGGATCGCGACTACTACCTCGAGCCCGCCTTCGCCGCTAAGCAGCGCGCCTACCAGCTCTACGTCGCGCGCATGCTCGACCTGGTCGGCTGGCCCGACAGCGCCGCCCGGGCGAGCGCGATCGTCGCCTTCGAGACCCGGCTGGCGCGGGCGCAGTGGTCGCGCGCAGCACGTCGCGACCCGGTGAAGACCTACAACCCGACCCGGGTCGCCGACCTGGGCGCCCTCGCACCGGGGTTCGACTGGAACGCCTACCTCGCCGGTGCCGGGCTCGCGCATGCGGACCTGCTGGTGCTGCAGGAGAAGTCGGCGATCGTCGCCGAGGCGGCGATCGCCGGCGGCACCGACCTCGAGACGCTGCGCGCCTGGCTCGCCTTCCACCTCGCCGACGATGCCGCCGACGTGCTGCCGCAGCGCTTCGTCGCCGCCTCGTTCGACTTCAACGGACATACCCTCGGCGGTCAGCCGCAGGACGAGCCGCGCTGGAAGCACGCGGTGAGCGCCACCGGCACCGCGATGGGGATGGCGATCGGCAAGGTCTACGTCGCGCGCTACTTCCCGCCCGAGGCCCGCGACACCATGCGCCAGCTGACCGACGCGCTGAAGGCCGCGTTCCGCGTCCGCCTGCAGCAGAACGACTGGATGGGCGATGCCACCAAGGCGGTGGCGCTGCGCAAGCTGGACCATTTTGCGGTGCAGATCGGCTACCCGAACAAGTGGCGCGACTACACGCCGCTGGTGGTGCGGCCGGACGATCTGTACGGCAATTCCGAGCGCGCGGTCGCGTTCGGCTGGCACTACTGGCTCGGACATCTTGGCCACACCGTCGACCGCGACGAGTGGGACATGACGCCGCAGACGGTGAACGCCTACAACAACCCGCCCTTCGACGAGGTGGTGTTCCCGGCGGCCATCCTGCAGCCGCCGTTCTTCGATCCCGCGGCCGATCCGGCGGTCAATTACGGCGCGATCGGCGGCGTCATCGGTCACGAGATGACGCACTCCTTCGACGACCAGGGCCGCAGGTTCGACGAGCACGGCCGGCTGGTCGACTGGTGGAGCAAGCAGGACGCGCAGCGCTTCGAGCAGCGTGCCGCCCGCCTCGGCGCGCAGTTCGACGCGATGCAGCCGCTGCCCGGGGCGCACATCAACGGCAGGCTGACCATGGGCGAGAACATCGCCGACCTGGGCGGGCTGACCCTGGCGCTGGACGCCTACCGCGCCTCGCTGCACGGCGGTCCGGCGCCGGTGCTGGACGGGCTCACCGGGGAGCAGCGCGTGTTCCTCGGCTGGGCGCAGGTCTGGCGCGGCAAGCTTCGCGACGACGCCGAGCGCGAGCGGCTGGTCACCGACCCGCACTCCCCGCCGAGTGCCCGCGTCAACGGCCCGATGCACAACATCGACGCCTGGTACGCGGCCTGGGGCGTCAGGCCGGGCGACAGCCTCTACCTGGCGCCGCAGGACCGGGTGAAGATCTGGTAGTTCCGCATCCCAAGAGCCGGCCGATGACCCAGACCCGCCCGCCGCTGCCGCCCTTCACCGCCGAAAGCGCCGCCCGCAAGGTGCGCGCCGCCGAGGATGCCTGGAACACGCGCGATCCGGCGCGCGTCGCCGGCGCCTACACCGTGGACAGCCGCTGGCGCAACCGCTCGGAGTTCTTCTCCGGAACCGAGGCGATCATCGCCTTCCTGACCCGCAAGTGGCAGGCCGAACAGGAGTACCGGCTGGTCAAGCAGCTGTGGGCGGTGCTCGACGACCGCATCGCGGTGCGCTTCCAGTACGAGTATCGCACCCCGCAGGGCGACTGGTTCCGCGCCTACGGCAACGAGCAGTGGGAGTTCGCGCCCAGCGGCCTGATGCGCCGTCGCGAGGCCAGCATCAACGACGTGCCGATCGGGGAAGCGCAGCGTCGCTTCCGCTGGCCGCTCGGGGTGCGGCCGGAGGATCATCCTGGGATGGGCGGGGTCGGCCCGTGACCAGGGCGCTGCCCTGGACCCGCTGGGCGTGAGGCCCCAGACCCCCCTATGACCTTCACCCCCTATGATCTTCCCTCCTGGGTCAGGAAGCGCTCGAAGGCGTCCAGGGTGGCCGAGGAGACGTGGTGCTCGATCCCCTCCGCGTCGGCTTGCGCCGTGTCCGCCGGCACGCCCAGGCGGACCAGCAGGTCCAGCACGATCCGGTGCCGGCGCCGCACCGCGGCGGCTAGCGCCAGGCCGGTCTCGGTGAGGCTGACGCCCCGATAGGGCTGGCTCTCCGCCAGGCCGGCACGGCAGAGCCGGCCGATGCACTTGATCGCGCTGGCGTGCGAGACCCCGAGATGACGCGCGATGCGGCTCGGCCCGACGCTGCCACCCGCAGCCTCCGGCTCCGCCTCGCCGGGATGGCGCAGCAGGTCGGCGATCAGCTCGACGTAATCTTCCAGCAGCACCCGCGCCTGCGCCGCCCGCGCCTCGCGGAACGGCGCCGGCCGCACCGGATCGGGCCTCCCGTCGGCTCGCGCAGTTGTCATCGCGGCCCCGCGGCGCCCGGAACGTTGACGGATTTGTAGCCAAGGATACAAGTTCGCCGCATGCTGCCCTCCTGGTCTCCTCCGTCCGACGTGGCGGCTGCCGATCCGCCCGGCCTCTGCGCAGGCGCGCCATCCGCGATCCAGCAGGGGCTCGGCGGCCGGCGTATCGGCTGGCGCAGCCTGTTCGCCCTGTCCGGTCCCGCCATCGTCGCCTCCGTGGCCTACGTCGATCCCGGCAACTACATCACCAACATCCAGGCCGGGGCCCGCTACGGCTACGCGCTGCTCTGGGTAGTGCTGCTCGCCAACCTGATCG
This sequence comes from uncultured Acetobacteraceae bacterium, assembly GCA_964245725.1. GTDB lineage: Bacteria > Pseudomonadota > Alphaproteobacteria > Acetobacterales > Acetobacteraceae > Lichenicoccus. The sequence continues at coordinate 19,823 of CAXTOC010000014.1, forward strand.
CGGTCCTGTTCCAGACGCTCTCGGCCCGGCTCGGCATCGTCAGCGGCCGCAACCTCGCCGAGCTGTGCCGCGCACGCTACACCCGACCGGTGGTGATCGCCATGTGGCTGGCCAGCGAGCTGGCGTCGATGGCGACCGATCTCGCCGAGTTCGTCGGCGGCGCCATCGCGCTGTCGCTGCTGGCGCATCTCGCACTGCTGCCGGCGATGGGCGTCATGGGGGTGCTGACCTTCCTGCTGCTCGGACTGCAGTCGCGCGGCCTGCGTCCGGTGGAACTGGTCATCGCCGGGCTGGTCGCGGTGATCAGCCTGTCCTACCTCGCCGAGCTGGTCATCGCCCCGCCGCGCTGGCAGCAGGCGCTGCACGGCGCGCTGCGGCCGAGCCTGCCGGATCGCGCCGCACTCGGGCTCGCCATCGGCATCGTCGGCGCCACCGTGATGCCGCACGCGATCTTCCTGCATTCCGGCCTGACCCAGAACCGCGTCGCGGTCCGCAACCAAGTCGAGCGCCGGCGCCTGGTGCGGTTCTCGGATCGCGAGGTGTTCGCCGCCCTTTTCGTCGCCGGGCTGGTGAACATGGCGATGGTGGCGATGGCGGCCGAATTCCACCGCGCCGGCCATCCCGAGGTGGCGGACCTGGCCGGCGCCTTCCGCACCCTGACGCCGCTGCTCGGCGCCGCGGCGGGGGTCCTGTTCCTGGTCTCCCTGCTCGCGTCGGGCCTGTCGTCGGCCATGGTGGCGACCATGGCGGGGCAGGTGGTGATGGCCGGCTTCCTCGGCATGTCGATCCCGCTCTGGCTGCGCCGCCTGGTCACCATGCTGCCCGCCTTCGCGGTGATCGGCGCCGGCGTCGATCCGACCTGGTCGCTGATCGCGAGCCAGGTGGTGCTCTCCTTCGTGCTGCCGCTGCCGATGATCACGCTGCTGGCGATCAGCCGGGACGCGGCCGTCATGGGCGCCTTCCGGCTGCGCGGCGCCACCTACCTGCTGAGCCTGTGCATGGTGGCGATCGTGCTCGGCCTGAACGCGGCGCTGCTGGCGCAGAGCTTCGGATGGCTGGCGTCGTAGGCGACGCCTTGCGAAATCCCGGAGTTGCTGCTGCAAGACCTGCCTGAACGGCGGAGAGGCGGATGGACGCGATCAGGCTCGGCTACCCGGACGCGGCGCTGCACGAGGCAAGTGCCGCCGCGGTCGCGCGGGTGCTGGAGGCGCACGAGCTCGAGGTCGAGTACGTGCCGGCGCCGCCGGACGCGGACGCGGTCGAGGACGGCATCGACCTGTTCGCCTCGGCCTGGCTGCCGCGCACCGACGCGGCGCTGCTCGCCTCCGGCCGGATGCGGCCGCTCGGTGTGCTCTACCGCCCGGCGCTGCTGTGGAGCGTCGCCGCCGGCGACGCCCGCAGCATCGCCGACCTCGCGGCAAGCGAGCGCTTCGACCGCACGATCCTGGCGCCGGCCGGGCCGATCGCACGGGCGGCGCCGCGGGTGCTGCGTGCCTATCGCCTGGACCAGGCCGGCTACGTCGTCGAGACGGTGCCGGAGCGTGAGGCGTTGGCCTGGGCTCAGGCCGCCGTGCCCGGGCGGGTGGTGCCGATGTGCCGACCGCACGCGCTGCTGCACGCCTCGGCGCTCCGCCCGCTCGAGGACCCGCTGGAGGCGCTCGGGCCGGAGCAGCAGGCCAGCATGCTGATCCGCGAGGATCTGCGAGCAGCGCTCGATCCCGACCTGGAGGCGCTGACGCTGGGCAACAGGGTGGTCAGCGCGATGGCGCACGCGATGCGCCTCCAGGCGATGAGCGCCGAGCAGGCCGCCGATGCCTGGCAGCGCGGCAAGCTCACGCCGCGTGGCTGAGCCGTCCGCCGCCGCCGACCCCGTCGACCGGCGGCTCGCGGCGCAGTACGAGGCCTATCCCTATCCGGCGCGCGATCCGCGCGAGGAGGCGAGGCGTCTGGTCATCGGCAGCCCGAGCCACCTGCGCGAGATCGACCACTGGGTGTTCGGCGCCCGGCGCCCGGCCTCCGAGCGGCTCGACGCGCTGGTCGCCGGCTGCGGCACCGGCGACGCGGCGATCATGCTG
>CAXTOC010000015.1:0-651 GCA_964245725.1 uncultured Acetobacteraceae bacterium
GGGCTCGGCTGCGCCAGCGCCGCCGTGGGGAAGTCGGGCGGGATCGCGCCGGGTGCCAGGTCGGCCATGGCGCCCCCGGGCTCGGCGACCTGCACCGGCCGCAACGGGTCGCGTCCGCCGCTGCGCACCGCGAACAGGCGGCCGTCGGACGCCGCGACCGGATCGTCCTCGATCCCCGCCCCGTGCGTGAGCTGCCGCGGTGCGCCGCCGGCGACCGCCACGCTCCACAGATGCCGCCTGTCGATGTCGCCGCCGTTGGCGGAGTAGACGACCCGGCCGCGATCGGGGCTGAGCGCCGCATCGGACACCTCGAACGATCCGCCCGTCGTCAGCTCCCGGGCAACGCCGCCGGAGGCCGGGACGGCGAACAGGTGCAGCCAGCCGCTGCGCTCCCAGGGGAACACCAGCTGGTCGCCGGCCGCCCACATCAGCACGCGGTCGTTCTCGGTCGCCGCGAACAGGCTGCCGCGGCCGGGTTGCGCGGTCCAGATCGCGCGTCCCGCGCCGGTCCGTGGGTCGCACACCCAGATCGACCACGGCGCGCCCTCGCGATGCGACGTGAAGTCGACGACATCGGTTCCGGCGGCGATGGAGGCAGCGAGCCCGAGGACGCCCGCGCCGGCGAGGGTGAGATATCGATGTGTCATCGGC